>JAKSLL010000017.1 GCA_024401215.1 Bacteroidaceae bacterium | reverse complement strand
TCTATGCTCTTGACTCTACGACTATCTCAACAAGCATTGTCCTGGCAGCATGGGCGTTGGGCAAGTACAGCAAAGGTGCGGTCAAGATGCATACTCTGTTGGATCTTCGTGGAAGCATTCCTGCCAATATCCACATTACAGATGGTAAATGGCACGACAGCAACGAACTGGATGAGATTGAACCTGAGCTACTTGCGTTCCATGTAATGGATAAGGCATACGTTGATCTGATTGCCTTGTATCGCTTCCACAAAGCAGGTGCTTATTGGATAAGTCGCCCTAAGGACAACATGAGATACGAGGTCATAGACCATCGACATGACTTTGATCCTAATACGGGAATCTGCGGTGACTTTACCATAAAGCTGACTACCCACAAGTCGAAGAAACTCTACCCTGAGCCTATCCGAATGGTTACTTACCATGACTCGGAAACAGGCAATGACGTTGAATTCATCACCAACAACTTTGAGATTAGTGCCCTTGAGGTTGCAAACCTCTACCGCCACAGGTGGGATATTGAGGTTTTCTTCAAGTGGATAAAACAGAACATCGTAGTGAAGACCTTGTGGGGATACTCAGAGAATGCAGTACGTACTCACCTATGGGTTGCCATCATTGCATATCTGATAATCGCCAAAATCAAAGCTGACTATAAAAGTCCGTATTCAATCACCGAAGTGGCTACGTTGATAAGAATCTCAGCACTCGAAAGAGTGGATTTGAGAGACCTCATCACTAAGCCAAAGGACTCAATCATTCAAAACCAAAATGTCAAAGAACTCACTTTATTTGATGAATTTTAATAACAGTGCGATTTTATCGCATCAGTACTAGTACAACATAAAAAAGCAAGAATAGGCGCTTAGTGTTTACTAAACGCCTATAACGATTATTTATTTTTCCGTCTTATCTTCTTCATTCAGTTCTGAAACTTCATTTTCGAGATTAGAATCAGCCGAACCAACTGATTCTTCTAATGACATCTCGTTTGTTTCCAATTCTATTGAATTGTCTTCTATGTTGTCTTTAAACTCAAATGAATCGCCCTCCACTGTTTCACTTTCATTGAAACTATCTTCGACTGCGTTCTCTTCGATTGGTGCTTTAATTAGCTCCTTCATATTATCTGTCATATCATAGAATTGGTCTTCTGTCATATCAGGATTTATCTCCAATTCCGCCTCTCTCAATGCACCTTGAACTGTCAATCTCTCATCGTCTGATAATGTTGGGGCATCTTCTAAGTACTCAACCACCTTGTTCATAGAATCAAGATTATTCTCCTTGAAATGATTGATATAACCAGCCACTTGTTTATCTGTCAATTTGCATTTTTCGATAGCAAGGAGGAACTCTGGCGAGAATGAAACACCAGATTCTTCAGAGACAGCTGTTGCAATAGCAGAAGTACCTACTACCTTGCAAGCCAATTTTTCCTGATCAGACATTTTCTCGAATTTATCTTTGTCAAGTTTTACTTGTTCACGAAGATAATCGAGATATTCAGCCATTGACTCATCGCTCCTTCGTTCACGAACATCTTGTTGCATCATCTTCGCTCCCAATTGTTCAGGATCGTCAACTGGACGATTCAAAATTAAAACTGCAACAGATTTGATCACTTCTGCAATAGTAGCAACTACTTGAACAGCTCTCTCCAATCCTATTTTCAACAGGCTTCCCAATCCGTTAGCTAATCGAGCACAACCTTCTGTCAAGCAACGTCCTACAGCACTTACTGCAGATGAAATAGCACTGCCTACACCAGACAGAAAACCACCAATAGCACTAAAAAATCCCATAAACACACAAATTAAAAGATTAATAAATATATAAATTAAAACTTATTTTTGTTTTTTTCAAATAGAACATTGTATTTTACTCTGAAATTTGAAGCGACATTATCATTATAAATCTCACTTAACAATTCTTTCAACATTCTTGCCGACTTGTCATTTGGTTCTCTATAACACCTGATGTTATAGTATGAAGCCAAAATCTCTAAGTTCACGCTTTTTTCCCTCTGTTTAAGAGTCTCTATTTCTACTTTTAACGCTTTAATTCTATCAGGAATATCACCAGACTTTGAATTCAACAATTTATAAATATCATTTGGAGAGATCTCTTCCCGAATTACCAACTTTACAACATCAATAGTGGGTATCCCACTTATATACGTTAATCCAGGAATTACCCCTAAACGATAATTCTGAGCATAGTATCCCAACACTTTCTGTGTCAGTTCTTCTTCCTCTATGTATTCATCAGAAGTATTCCTGCCTTGTTTTATTTGGACGAGTATGCTACGATCCCAGTTCTGATTAAATACGACTGCACGACCAACTTCAAGATTTGAAAGGAAACTCTTTTGCTCCTTTGTCAATGACATACAATCTCCGATGGCTTCTTTATCGTCCTGAGCAAAGATTTTATGAACAATCTTAGTGTTTGTATTCTTCAAGACATCAGGAGTCATCTTGTTTGGTATCTGATCAGCAATAATCAAACTTTCACCATATTTGCGAACCTCTGCCAGCATATCTGCAAATGTCTCAACTCCGTTTTTCTTAGACAACGAGTCGCCAGGAGTGTATTTTGACAACAGTCGATGCGCTTCCTCTACTAACGTGATATGCTTAAAGCTGCGATTCTTTTTGTATTCAGCCTTGATTGATTCACATAAGTTTGAAAGGACGAAACCCATGACCAATGACTTCTCCCTTCCGCTCTTAACTTCTTCCAATTCCAATACAACCCTACGATGTATCAAATCATTGACACTTATGGAACGTTTGGTGTTAAGCATGGCACCCTTTGAACCAACAGTCAAACCCATCAAGCGAGCACGGATGCTACCAAGATAGTCATTCTTTAGTCTGTCGTCAAATCCTTGTTCTTTTACTACAGTCTCAATATTTGTTATGAGATCAGACAATGTAGGAAAAGAGAATACACCGTCAGCAAAAGGATCTTTAAACTTACTATTAGAGTTTGTCGAAGTATTCCAACCAAACTTCTCGTAAGACAGGTACAATCCTTTCTCTATAATCTGAGGTATAGCAGCCTCCATATCAAAAGCCGCCTCTATACTAGCCATCAGCATATCAACGTGAGAAGATATGCTTTCTGTTGGCAGAAACTCCAACGGATTGAGTCTGAATGGAGCTACGTTATCATTGCCCAATGTGAATACAAGTAAGTCTGGATAATACTTCGAGAGTATTCTGTATTCTGTCTTTGCAGGTTCGATCACCATAAATGGCATTTGACTATTCTCCAGCAGATTCATGCAAGTCGTAGTCTTACCACTTCCTGTAACACCACAGACAAAAATATGCTTGTTCAAATCATTTTTATCAATGGCAACAGGAATATTTTCATGCTTGATTCCACTTTGAACCAAGCAACCGATAGACAACATATTGTCTTCTGAAGGCATCTCGAAGTTAAGGCCAAAATCCACCTCTTCTTTTAGCGACAAGCCTACGACTTCCTTGCAAGGTAAGCCGGTGATTACTCCCAATTCGTTGACGGAGTACCAACTTCCCACATAAGCTCTTTGGGTTGTTGTATATTGAGAATGTGCAAGTTTGTTGTCCTTGTCCACTTTTTTCAAATCCGTTTCGTACTTAATAATAGGAATTTGTAGTTTATGCAGTAAATTCCTATGTACATTTTCTGTAATCTCACGACTAACCAATGGAACTTTATTACCTTCCTCACCTGAAAAAAGAGATGTCGCTGTATTTGCAAGCTTTTGCAAGACAACACGACTATCTGCAAATAGAGTTATTGCAGTAACAAAAATACCTTTACCCTTTCCATAATCAAGTCGTTTAATCAAAGTTTCATCAACATACTTAATCCAATCTTGAACCTCACGATTGGAGTGCTCTCTCGTAATGGAATCAGAATGCGAAGAACTTGTACTTTTAGAGGTCGATTTGCTTTCAGAATCAGACAGCTGTTTTACTGGAAGGATTTCTGTTTTTGTATGTGTAGTTTGTCCAGAAGTCGTTTCGCCTGATTCACTTATTGTTTTAGCTTCTGATTGTTGTATTGTATTCCCTACGGCTTTAGAACTTCCTTTAGTTTTTCCTAATTGCTCACTTTCAGATGTTCCTACAGTGTGACCTACTTGCTCAGAACGCTTAGAGTGAGGTAATAACTGATCATAAAAACTGAAAAGCCCTTTCTCAATTTGTTCAACCCCTTCTATTGAAATACTCTTTGCAGTAACAAGAAACACAAAATCGTCTCCCAGCATAGTATCAACCAATCTATCTACACGCTGAAATTGCTCTGATTCGTCGTCATTCAATCCTGGTACACCTTCGAGTGTGTTTACAAACTTATAGTTTTCCAATTTACGAAGAATGCCTTCTTTCTCTTCGCGATTGACATCCTCAATCACACTTCCTCTAAAATTGCCAGTTATAGCTTTCTTTAGAACAGACTCAGAGATATTCCGGCTTTCATTCACTTTTGTATATAAATTATGTGAGACACCATAGTAGAATGTCACTTTCTGTTCATCACCCTTTATAAGGTACACAAAGTTTACGTTAGGAATACGCATGGTACTCAGAATATTCTCCACAGCCTCTTTTCGAGGAGCTTTGTCAGTGAATGAAATACTCCTTATCTTTACAAAATAGAAATCATCGATAGATAGTTCTACAGACTGTGGCCTTACGTACATAGACGGCTCACAGTCATTCTGCATCTTTCTCCGAAGTAATTCAGAAAGAATGCGTGGGTCCAATGGGGTTATTTCATAATATTCCATTGTAATACATTAATTAAAAAAGTTCATCATCATCATCAACAGTTTTGTCTTCTTCCTGCATCAATTCTATTGATCTTCTTATTTGTTTTTCTACTTCTGCAGATATTACATTCTTAACTGCATGAGAAACCTGCTTGCCGTTTGAAGGAACAGAAGATGATGATGAAGACATAACGCTTGTAGCATGTGAAAATGTTTGTGTGTGTCCATATTTAGAGGATACTGTAATACGTATCAATCCGTCTCTATCACGATTGACCTTAAACTCAACCTCTGCATCTTTAGGAGCGTGCCAGTCAAAAATGTATTTTTCATCATATATCGGGGCCTTACCGTCTCGATTGATTTCATCTTCTATGCTTTCATTCTCAAACAAATCGACAAGAACGCCCTTTTGCCCGTCTTCCATTGTTTTAAATGAAAAAGTCTTCTCAAAAACCATACTGTCTGTAGATTTTATCAAGTTGCAAATACGATCTACTCCAACAGAAGTTCCATAGGAATGAATTGAGCGTTCTTCTATCAATACTCCTTCTGATTCCGTATCTGGATTATTAATCAAATGGCGTGCATATAATGCTGCTCCTTTAGAAATTGAGGTTTCTGCATCGTTGGAAACGCTAAGCCATCTTTCTGTTTCTCTTCCGTTACTGAATCTTTCTCCATATTTGCGCTCTAAGGCTTTTTGTATCATGGGCATATTAGAAGATCCACCAACCATGATGAAACGATTTATAATCACTTGTCCATTTGAGGCTTCTCTATCAGCTCTAGCAATGCACTCGTCAACAACCTTTAGGCACTGATTAACAAGCTCCTTCGTTGCTTTTTGAAAATCAGAACGTGTTATTAGCACATTGCCTTTGTTCTTTGGTAAGAAAAATTGAGTCTCATTTGCTCTTGTCAATCTCTTTTTACACTTCTCCGCCTCAATTTTTAATTCGCCCTTTTCGTATTCTGTATCAGGATTATAACCACCTATTTTCTGACAAGCAATTTTCATCAAAGCTTCATCCCAATCCTTTCCACCCAAATTATGTTCAAGGATTTCAGAGTCACTCGAAACAGCAAGAACCTTATAGTTGTCCTGTTTTTTTGTCACTATACTAACATCAAGTGTGCCCCCACCAAGATCAAACACCAAAATTGTTTCGCCTGACTTTATTTCGTGACAGATTGCTGCAGCTGTAGGCTCATGGATTAATCCTAAAACATTTATACCAGCTAATTGAGCAGCTTTCTTTACACAGGCACGTTGTTTTTCTGTATATCCTGCAGGTATGGTAATCACAGCACCTTGTAAGCTCTGACTTCCAAAGACGCTTTTTTGTGCCTCATTGAACAAACCATGCAAGATACAAGCAGATCCCTCAACGGGTGAAACTTTTCTCTTTTGGGTAGAACCTTTTCCACCAATGACAATCTTTTCAGGACAATAGTCTTGTCCCATGTAGCGTTTTATAAACGACAATGTACGACTTGCATACTCTGGAGTAGTCATATAAGACTTCGCTTCATCACCTATTATAGGTTTTCCGTCCTCCATAAATGTAATAACAGAAGGTGTAGCCATTCCTACAGAATACGCCTGACAAGGTATTACCGTTGGAATACCGACTTCATCACATTGGGCTATGCATGAATATGTAGTTCCCAAATCTATTCCTATAAATGTAGCCATAAATTGTTTTAAATGATTAGTTTTTAAATATATAGTGCAACCTCTTCCTTCTGCAAGAGGTGGAGATTACTACTGGAATTTTCAACTGGTATAGTCCAGTAAAAAGCAGGGAGAAGAGATTTGCATATGCTGTTCTTAACATCTTGTTTGTCATCTGGAGTATGTACAGAACACTCTCGTTTGTTTATCATGGTTTTTGCATTAAAACTGGCACCATTGGGAGAACTATAAAGACGTATTCCTATAGACTCCAACTCTGTTCTCATCCTGCCAAGAGTAATCTCTATTTCTTTACAAACCTCAACTGTAGTATCAAATCTACGATATGACAGATTTGAATAAAGGCTAATATATGTGTCAATAATATACTTGCGCATAAACTTCAAATAAGTGTCATTATGAAGTCGCTCTACCTGTTCCTGTAAATAACGAACATAATCACTATTGTTCTGCGAATCAGTACCAGACGAGCCATTAATCACATTGTAATGAATGTCATTTGTTTTCTCTTCCATTCCGTGAAGCAACTTTTCCATTGCCTCTTGATGTTCTGATAACTTTTGAATATATGGTACCAATTTAGATTCCTTACCGTTTGAAGAGATAATAGCATTAACAGCCTCTAATATTTCACGCTGACAATCATTTAGTATTTTTTGATTAGCAGTAACAGCGTTAACACTATTTCTTAACTCATCTATACATTTGTTTTGTTCATTTATTTGATGTTTGAGAGTATCAAATACATCATAGAAATTTTTTTCAAATGCATCAAGACGAGCAGTAGACAATTGCTGGCTGGTGATTATACGAGATGACAGATCTCCAAGAAAGTGTGTCAGCATCCTTTCTATGTATTCTGTACTCTCCACGCTGTTGGGAAAAGAATCTTCGTTTACCTTCTGAATTGTCTCTGCCGGTAATACGGATATATTCGATGATTTATTATTGTTGTTCATTTTTCAATGTATGTAAATTTCAAATTACCAATCATTATAACATCTGCAGGGCACAGTTCTGCCTCACGAGGATGGTTGCCCCTATAGTTAACATCCCATGTAGCCCCATCACAAACGTTAGTAATAACAGAATCTCCATCTGCATTAATCTCAAAATGCATTGACTTTAATTCTGAATTGATAATGTTTATCTGATGAACTTTTACGTTCTGCTCTCCTGATTGAGGTTGGGTGCCGAAGATATTGTGCCCCTTAAAAACAGGAAAAACACCATCAATTTCATTATCAATTTGAAGGGTTAAATATCCTACTATATCTGTCACTCCTACGGGACATGCCGTCTGTTGTGGTGACATTCCCATTGTATATGAAGGTTGGATATTAACACTTTCTTCATGATGACTTACTATTTGCATAGAAGTGTATTCCCATAATATGACTTCCTCCTTACTCAGCAAAACGGAAGATTTGCCTTGAGATGTAGGTAGTGTCCATATAAATCGAGGCACAACTGTAGTCGCAACTTTCCCATCAAGAGATTTGTCATTAGTCAATTGAGTTCTTTTCTCTCCCGAAGCCACCTGCATCGTTTTTCCAGAAAACTCACTGCCCGTAGGAGTTTCAATGTACTGTACTCCTATTGTTGAGAGTTGTGTTTTTAAGAAACTGATGAGCCCTTGTAGTTCTCGGTCAGACTTTAAGTCACAAAGCCTATAGGCTATGCGTTTGTATAACTCAATTTGTGAATCTATAACGTATTTGCGCATTAGAAATAGACAAGCATCACCCTGAAGACTCTCTAACTGATGATGCAGCTTATTTACATAGTCAGATGATATCTGTGGTGAACCCTCTCCCTGAGGTTCACCGGAATCATTAGGTGACATCTTTATTGTGGCATCATCTATTTTCTGTTCTAACGAAACTTGTAATTCTGCCAGTTTCTTAACAACCTCAGTCTTTAGTCCTCGGACATCTGACGTTCTACATATTTCAGACAGGTCAATAGTTACAGGAGGTTCGTTATTTGAAACTTTGATGCTATGTAGTCTGTCTTCTATGCTGTCAAGTTTCTTCGAAATATTATCATACGCATCGGTATATACAAAGTGCTCTAAAATACGTCCCCAAAAAGTTTTTTTCTCTTTCATAGCGTTGGATAATTTCGAAATTTAAGAATGAGACCTGCTTATTCCCTTTAAATACGAGGCGTTGGGAGTGTCTTGCATTGCCTTGCATTGATTTAGATTGTTCTCAACCATCTGTTCAAGTTGACATGCACGCTGATCACTGATATTATTAACTTTCTTCAGCTTGTCAAGAAATTTTTGATCACGTGGCGTGATTCCTCCCCCTTTGAGTATATCTTGCAGCTCATCCATATATTCCTGCTCTTCGGCAGAAACACCTGATGTAGATAATGAGGCTTCCAATTCAGCGGCACGTTCCTCTGATATTCCGAGTTGGATGCGGATTTTGTCAAGAAGGCGTCGTTCACGAGGAGAAATCTCACCTTCTGATAAGACGTCTTTGAGTTCATTTAGGTATTCCGTTTCATTTTCATAAGTGAAGGTTTCTTCTTCATTGCATTCATCAAAAACAATACTGCCACCAGCATCTTCAATATAACAGATAGCGTCTCCAACTGTTACTATACGTTCTGCAACTTCATCAGGGATATTTATTCCAAATTCTTTTTCAAACTCCATTATCAACTCAACTGCATCTAAAGAATCCGCACCTAAATCATTTACAAATGACGCATTCATTTCAATTTCATCCTCGTCAACATTAAGTTTTTCAACTATAATACTACGAACTCTCCATTCTATATCAGGACTATAATACATAGGCATTTCCATTTTACTTGTTGATTTCGATTGGTTAGATTTTCAGACGCCAACCATGTGCTTATACTATGGGTGAGAAAATCTCGTCTTACAACTCACCCGTTGTTATACAAAAATAACAGTATTATAAATTAACAAGAAGCATAAATTATAAAACTTCGTCCCGTTTGTCGGAAAACGCAAACAATATGTATTGTTATACAAGACGGAAGCATTAGCATTTGCTAAACATTGTTCTCTGTGTTTAATACGCCGACCTTTATTGCCATAATGAAATGCTGAACAGTTTTTTCAAAGCAATAATTACAGAGTATATAAAGCCCTTTGACAAACTTGACACTATCATATTGTATATAGCACTTCACTCATTTGTCAAATGAACATCTATTTCAGGTTTTCAGCATTCATAGTATCAATAACTGCAAATCCAAATGTTTTTTAGACTCGGCATAGAGAGGTTTTATGTTACCTTAACAAGTGCTGTTTGAATGACTTTACCATTATTGTCCTTGTAACCAAAAAGAAGAACTTCTTCTACAACTCCTCCTATCATCTTTCGAGAAAGGATAATCGAATGTTCAGAATTGGACTCCATTCCAATTTCCGGTTCAATTAATTCATAGCCTGTATATGAAACAAAAAAGTCAAATACCTTGTTCAACAATTCCATTAAAACAGGCAAATCAGCTTTTTTCCCTTCCTTAATTTGGTTCCTTACAAATCTGTAAAAGTTTTCGCAATGTGTTTGCTGAAGAGCTCCATACACCATTGCTTTATTGTCATTCTTGCTGAAATATGTGCTTACTCCATATCTAACTTCATCATCAGAGATTTGATTATACAAAGCTTGAAAATCGAAAGATTTTAACTCTTCAATCTTTTGCTGTAAATCAGAATTGACACAAACAAGTTCTTCTGATTTGTTTTCCAATTGTGTTTCCAATTCGGATACCTTTCCTTTCAAACCGTTTATTTTAGCATTTGCCTCGTTCAAACCCCTACTCTTATCTGAAAGTTGAGAATTGAGTACCGAACATTCTGATTGCTTTTGCTGAAAATCAAAATTGACACGAACAAGTTCTTCAGATTTGTTTTCTAATTGTGTTTCTAATTCTGACACTTTCCTTTCCAAACCATTGATTTTAGCGTTAGCTTCATCCAAATCCACACTCTTTTCTGAAAGTTGAGAATTGAGTACCGAGCATTCTTTTTCCTTTTGGTTAACTTGTGATTGTAAACCTTCATTCTTCTTTTGTTCTTCAGCAATATTTGCTTTTAAGTCATTTATCTGTTGCTGAAGCATCTCAACAGATGAAGATTTTTCGTCAACACACTCAGAAGAGGACTTGACATTGGCTAATGCCTTTGTCAAGTCATCCTTTGTTACTAAATTGTCAATCCCAAGAATTTGTCTAAGTAAATTTATATTTATTAAGTCATTCATAAACTAAAACTTTTGAGTATATAATTTACCCTTATAGTTTTCATCTGGCATTACATCTGAAACAACATACTCTAATGTATGAGGGTCTATTGCACGAATATAAACATAACCATCCTCTGTAGCCTTTTCAAACTTCAATGTTTTTTGACGGATGCCCTTAATAGGCAATTCATTGGATGTTGCTTCAGGCTTGTCTGTATAATATATTTCAACCACATCATCCTCTGATTCTACCTCCATAAATTCGCACCAAGTACCTACCTCAAGTTTGCCAAATCCGCCATCTTCAGGAATCAAGATAAACTTACCCATTTTTTCATAACCCAAATAATAAGCAAAGTTTTCATTGACAGGAGTCTCTGGTATTGCAGCTCTACCTATATCAATTTTTCCACCTTTACGACATTCTATCAAACCATACGCAACACCAGTCTTTCCTGTAGGAAGATCTTCCAAATCACCTCCCCTCTTCTTAATAATCGCAATTGACTCTTCTGTGCCCAATGGAGGGAATATTTCATATTCATTTCCATCATCGCGAGTATCAATTATTTCATCAAACAATTGAGAGACATAAGGAGACTTACAAGAATTACCTGCAAGGAAAATCTTCACGTCACTACCAGAGTATTTGTCTTTAACCTTGTCAAGAGCTGAAAAGAAATTGAGAATGGCATCCCTAATATTATCTATAAAAAATTGTTTAATTTCACTCTTTTTTATTTTAATATCAAGTCCTTCTTTTAAACTTCCGTTTGTATCAACAAATTGTAAATCTTTGAATGACACAACATCTTCTTCGTCATTGCTATTCTCTAACATCTCTTCAGACTTTTCCCAATAATCTCTCAAAGCCTCAATCATAATATGCATATTCTTATCGGCTTCTGGTGATTGATTAGAAACATAAATATCATCACCAAGAAATGATTTTGAGTTTGGCCCCTTTCTAAACTGATACTTATATGTCTTATTATTCTCTGTTTTTATGAGCACCTCCTTGTTATTACGGAAAATCTCGAATGCTAAATCCTCTAATAGATTCTCACCTCCCATTTGGGCAAGACCAGTACCTCCAAATGTCTGAATTTCGAAGTTATACTTTCTCTTTGCAGAAACACTCCAAACACCAAAATCAAAATCAGTCGTTCCACCACCAAAATCAAAAATTGCATAATTGATTGAACCTTCTTCTTCATTGCTGAAATTGTATTTCTGCAACACACAAGTAGCGTATGCTAATGGTTCCGAAATATCACCATTAACATAAAAATCATTCATCAATTGTTTGTCATTGAGAATAGCTGTTGGCAATGATTTTTTTAGCCCCTTCTCGAAACTCTCTCTAACTTTATTCTTAATTTTATTCTCATACGAAACTGGGAAAGAAAGATAATAATTCAAATGGATTCCATGAATCATATTATTGATATTTACCCCAATAAGATATGCATAATACTCGATTGGATTAAGATCTTCTTCCTCAATTTCCAGAAATGGTTTCAGTACTTCATCTTCCTCTTGATGCAAAGGCTGAATTGTAATCTCTCTTTCTCGACCACCTGCCCATTGCTTTATATCGTTCAAGTAAGCATTAAACTGATCACTATTCGCCTCCTTGTAGTTTTTCTTTGCAATATGTGATACATTCAAATCATTCCAATGAGTCTCTGGACGTCCTTTAGAGGCATAATAAGCCTGCTTGAAATCTTTCCAGGAAGAGAAACACATTACCGTAGGGTTCTCATATCTCTGACTACTCTGATTCAAACTTCCATCATCACCAACAGGCATTGGCAACGAAATGCCGTTTTCGTCTTGATAATAGACAATAGTACTTTTAGTACCAAAGTCTATACCGACTACAACGCCATCCCTAATATCCAGTTTAGGATCACGAGGGTAATATGTTTTACCATTAGCCTTAATTTGCTCGGTAATATCCCAATGCCCCTGATTTGGATTAGTAACCATCTTCTCTTCGTATGGAGGAATACCTATCCTTTCATGATCACAATTAAGTAAAACTTTTATCCTATTTGCGCTGATTACGTCTTCATTAATTAATCCGTGTTTAATGAGTAAATCGTCCAATTTATGCATAGCACCATTTATGGCATCATTAACACTACCGTCATTGAGAATGAGGTTTTGATCTACTGCATCAACAAAAAATCTATACCACTTAACGTTATTTTCTTCAAAATCAGAAGGGTACAATCTATTAAGCAAACACAATCTGAAAATACAGCTGGGTTCTACATAAAAATCATACACCCAATTCTCCCAGTAAGAAGTACCTGCATTTTTGTAACTGCCCCCGAACCCCCTCAATTCATCTGCAAATGATTTGTCTGAATTGCTGTCTCCTCCCTTAGAGATACGAAATTCGTTTTTTTTTCGTTCTAATACAAAATAATCATTAAATGAAATTCTTTTTCTTTTAATAAGACCTTCGATTAAACCTTTCAATGATATGTATTTTTCCTTTATAATGTTTCTGTCCATCTATATTACAATTTATTAACTATTAGTACATTAAAAGCGCCAAACAAAGTATCAATTATTGTCATAGTTTCCATCGTTCATCTCATCCAGCATCGTCTTTATTTCGTTGAGAATGCTCTTTCTTGTCAAGCGCATCTGCTGTTCTGCTTCAAGATTTGAGAACTCTGCCGACTTTATCAACGAGGCGTTTTGCCGAACAAACTCGCTATAACGACTGCCCTGAATACCTTTTATTATATTGTTTATATTACCAACTTCCAATGCAAGGAAAGCCTTCTCTATATTGATTGCATTTATCAATACAGAATCAAGCACAGAATGAAGAATCTCGAAATCCGTCTCGATCTGCTCCCTGACAATAGTCTCATCTGCCTTTGGCAAATCGGCGAAATAGTGAGTGTATGACTCATAATTCAAGCCTCCATCATCAGGTAACTTGTCTGTATAGGTTTTGAAAGTTCTCTCAACATCAGAGTACCTAACCTTTCTGTTCTTATTATTTGAGATAAAGTTCTCCACAGACTTCAAGGCATTGGGGTTAAGAACGGCCTTTCCAATCATTTTTGTCACTGTACCACCGGGTATAAAATCGGGGACAATAGGAGCCAAGTCTGCAAGCAAACTTGTTATCTTGTTTTTGTTATTATAATTGCCAAGCATCTGTTCAGCCTGGAACAACAACTTAAAGTATAAAGGCTGATTTGCGATTGACTCATCCTGCTTTCTATTGTTGTCGAACATTGCCAAAGACTGGAAGTTTCTCTTGTCGTTCTCATACTTGTTCCATCTGTCATCACTACCCAAGCGATAAAGAAGCAATATATCAAACAAGTCTATTGAGAATCTCTCAATAAGGCTTCTGTAATAACCAACGCCATCGTATGCGTCTTTAGAGTCGTTTATAAACTTGGTTACATTTTCCTTTATCTTGTTGTAATTGGAATTGGACTGAGAAATCTCGAGTGCATCCAAAAATCTTTTAACAATCTCTTCGTCACATTCCTTGTGATTCTGAGACGCCAAATCGACAATGCCTTTGGTGAATTTCATATACACCTCTTGTCTTTTAGCCTCACGAATGTAACGGTCTATCATCTCAGGGGCAAGATTTGTTCCTACAGTTGGATTTTTCAACTTTGCCTTATTGTAATCGTCATCAGAAACATTGAAATTATCCTTGCTGATAGACTCAATAACATCCTCCTTAATCTTCTGAGAAATAGGTGTAGATTCAGTATAGTCAACATTAATCTGTCCGCGATACTCTTCCAACGACTCAATAATCTTGGCATTCCTAGCCTGCAATTCAAGGAAAAGAGCACCACCTTCCTTAAATATATTAGAGGCTGGAGAATCATCAGAATACTGCTCAGAAAGTTTCTTGAACTCCTCTGCGATATCATTCTGAATCTTGTTGATACGCTGTTTTAGAATCTCGAAACGCTCAGTCTCATTGTAGTTTGCAAGGAGTTTTTTGATATCATCAATACCATCAGTTATACCTTTCTTTACCAAAGCATCCTTTGCAATATCAGAATCTAACTTTCCCTCTTTCTCGAGAAATGCCTGGGCAGAACCATACACAATTCTATCAAAATTGGCAGGAGACATAATATTGAATCTTTGCAAATCGTTTTTGATATGCCCCATATTCTCTTCGAGTTTCTGGGCAATATCTGCCTTGTTTGCAAAAACAAACATCTTTGCTCCGAACTTAATACCATCATAATCAGTATTCTTCTGGAACAAATCTACGATTGGGGCTGTGAAACTTGGCTTGTATGCAGAAGCAATCAAAATAATTGCATCAGCATTTCGCATCTGCTCTACAGTCTGCTCTTTATGGATCTGAGTTGGAGAATCAAAACCTGGCACATCAAAAATGACCGCATTGGGCATATTCTCCAAACGAGATGAATAAATGGAAATACCTTTGACAGCCAATGCATACTGAGGCTTTGCAATAAATTTCTTCAACTCCTCACTTGCCAACTGGTCTCCGGAAAAGGGTTTATCTGCAGAGCCAATAAACTGCTTCAAATTATCCTTGTATTCAAGGCACATCCTAACATCTTCATTGGTTGATGATTGGTGTAACTGCTTTGTTTCTGGATCTAACTTGTCAAACAAACTACCATACGAAAAAAGAGACAACGATTCATAATTGTAAGAATCTGCATTTGGAATTTTCATAGACTTCAACTGCTGTTTGAATCTTGAATTGAACTCGTTAGTTGTGAAGAATTTCACAGTTGCAGTATCGTCTCCAGAACAAATTCTTGTAGAAGTATATGTACAGCGAGCCTCGTCTGATGGAAGAATATCATTTCCCATCAAAGCGTTAGCGAATGTACTCTTGCCCGCCTTCTCCAATCCGACTATTGCAATCTCAAATTCGTTCTTATCAAGTTTGTTCTTTAAGAATTTTGCCTTATCTTTAAGTTCGGACAATCTGTCTCTAAGAGTTGAATCTATCAAACCGCAACTCTCTATATCAAGTATATTATCTAAAGTACTTATTTGTCGTTGTAGTTTATCAGAATACTCTTTCTTCTCCTCGTCATAGTTATTCATAGGTTTTCTCCGTTGTGTTTTCCATCCTAGTCCCAAAGACGAAATTCATTAATATTTATTATATTTATTATAGATGTACATAAGAAAAAACGTGGAACTTTCAATGTTGCTCGTTCCACGGATTGAGGCCTTCGCATTGCCCATACTAGTTGAACGGAGCAACGCGAAAGTCCACGCCTGATATGAATATAATGTCCCTTATGAACCGCCTTTTTATGGTACAATAATCCCTTGAAACAGAAATTGTACCACATAAGTACATAAGGGATGCGCATATAAACACATCCCGAGGACATCCATCGTTGCAATGTTCCGACTAGTATTTGAAGGTTGCGAAGTTTCAATCCGTCAAGAACAAAGCGCCAATTGAACGCCTTATCATAATGTCATAATCTCCCACCCAAGACCCGCTTCAACATTTGACATATCAGTATCGTATGCTTCAGCTTGGCGTGGACTTCTATTGAACCTTTACTGTTTGGCTGTCTCACTGGGGTGGCATTCCTAACAATAAGATACAACAAAGGAAATCGAAAACAAAAGTAATAAAAAAACAATTAAGAGAGAACAAAACAACGAAAAAGTTTGTATGAACAGCAATATTTGTACAATTTCACAAAATAACAGTCGGTAAATAACAAAATGGTGGCATTCTCAACAAAAAGTACAAACTATATTTGATCTGATTGAGAATTTTATTTTATCATCAACACTCATAGCTAAAACTTATTTGTAGCAACTATTCATGAATTAGTTCAAAAGTAAGCAAACTGAGAAAGTTTGTTTGATTCGGCTGCTGATTGGCGAAAACGTTACACGCTTTGCATGTTACGCATGTTACATGCCGTATGTTACACGCGTAACATGCAGTATGTTGCATGCGTTACACAACGCATGTTACAAAAGTCACACAAAGAGAATGATTATAATAAGAGCGACACACGTCTGAACACACACAAAATGCTTCCCATAAATCGGCAGTCACAGCTACCGCTCATGAGCGAACGGACGATTGTCTTGAAAAGAGCATCAGCTCTTAACTAATGAGACATTGTCCGTTTTGCCGTCGCCCCCTTATCACTCATATTCACCTATAAAAAAAAGAGTTTGTGACTCCACAATAACATTATTATCCTATCAATATCGAGTACATTTTGAACAATGTGCATTTTAGCCCGTTTTTACGCTGTGTACGCACACAATAATGCATTTTTACGCTGTGTGCGTACACAATTATTGACACACATCAAATAAATACGCATTTTTTGAAAATTCTCGCAAATACTTATTGACAAAATATCAAAAACAGCGTAACTTTGCATCGTCAAAAGAAATAAAGGCACAGACACAAAGAATTAAGACATAAAGATAAGAGGTATTAGAAAAGGTTTTAGATTTGTATTAGGGAAAATCAACAAGTATTAGTTTTCGTAAAGGTAATCAAGATTGTTTTTCATTAGGATAAAAATAGGATATTAGATTAGGATTTAACATAAACGATATATAAGCATAAAATAAGCAACATAATAGTAAATAGGTTTTAGTAGATTTGGTAAATTAGGTTAGATTTTAGTTTTAGGTAACAACTAAAGATGGAAGTGGAGTCCGGGATGGATTTCACTTTTTGTTTTTATTTTAATGGTATAGCGTGAAAGATTTAGAGCTACTACTTACCGCAAAACAAATCTTTTTCATTATCTTTGCATCATCATTGACAAACATTACAAACAAGAAAGAAAATGAAGAAAGCACTCTCCATCATACTTTGGACTTTCTGCCTGATGTGCATAGGATGTACTGACAACAAGAATGTCAACGGCGAGAAAGAAGTCGTGTTTGAGACTACTCTGGGCGACATCCGCGTGAAACTTTACAACGACACTCCTGGACATCGAGACAATTTCATAAAGAATGTGAACGACGGCATGTACACCGATGTGACATTCCATCGTGTGATACGCAATTTCATGATTCAAACTGGCGACCCTAAAACACGCCACGAAGGCTATCCTGTCAAAACGGACGAAAACGGCGACACCATAGTCGAACGCATACCTGCCGAAGTGGTTTACCCAACGCATTTCAACAAACGAGGCGTGCTTGCTGCTGCCCGTGACGGAGATGACGAGAATCCACAACGCATGAGCGACAAATTCCAGTTTTATATCGTAACGGGAAAAATCTGCACACCCGAAGACCTGCGCAGTTATGAAACAGCTCGCGAACAACGCGATGCTGAAGCACTCTTCGCAAAGAAGCAGATTGAGAACAAAGAGCAGATTGATGCTTTAAGAGCTGCACGCGACAAAAACAAGCTCAGCGACGTGCTTGAGAAACTGCAGGACGAGGCACGCTACGAAGTGTCGGAGAATCCGCCTCTCACCTTCAACAAGGAGCAAGAAAGAGCATACAAGATTCATGGCGGCGCACCTTGGCTCGACGGCGAATACACCGTGTTTGGCGAGGTGATTGAAGGCATGAAGATTGTAGAGCAGATACAGAAGACAAAAACAAATGCTAATGACATCCCTCTCAGGGAGATAAGGATAAAGAACGTATATGTTGTTGAATAAGCACACACTTGACAACGGACTGAAGATTGTCCATTTAGAAGACAGGCAGACACAGATGGTGACTGTCAATGTGCTGTATAAGGTGGGCAGCAGAAACGAGAGGGAGAATCAGACAGGTTTCGCCCATCTATTTGAACATCTAATGTTTGGCGGCACACCTAATGTGCCTGATTATGACAGGCAGATAGAGATGGCATGCGGCAACAACAACGCATTCACCA
Source organism: Bacteroidaceae bacterium (assembly GCA_024401215.1). Classification (GTDB taxonomy): domain Bacteria; phylum Bacteroidota; class Bacteroidia; order Bacteroidales; family Bacteroidaceae; genus Minthosoma. The sequence goes on along the minus strand of JAKSLL010000017.1, from coordinate 37,219 downwards.
CCACAGACTACACAAACTACTACATCACTCTGCCATCAGCAAACGCAGAGACAGCCTTCTGGCTCGAAAGCGACAGAATGACCACACTCGCCTTCACACCAGAGAGCCTCGAGGTGCAGAGGAAGGTGGTGATGGAAGAGTTCAAGCAGAACCACATCACACCTCCATACGCAGACATACACCACATCATCCAAGACCTCGCCTACAAGGTGCACCCCTACAGATGGCCAACAATTGGGCTGTCGCTTGACCATGTGGCAAATGTGCAGATGGACGATGTGAAAGATTTCTTTTTCCGCTTCTACGCCCCTAACAACGCAATACTCACGGTGGTAGGCAACATCACTTTTGACCGAGTGAAAGAACTCTCAGAGAAATGGTTCGGGAAGGTGCCTATGAGAGACATCGACACTACGCCCATACCTCAAGAGCCCGAACAGACAGAGCAGCGCAGAGCCGTAGTAGAAAGAAAAGTGCCAAACGACGTGCTGTTTATGTCGTTTCCCATACCATGCGTAAGCAGCAAGGATTTCCATTGCGCAGACATGATAAGCGACATACTGTCGGCAGGAGATTCCTGTCGCCTGTACGCTCACCTCGTAGAGGAGAAGCATCTCTTCACTACTGTCGATGCATACATATCGCCAAAGGTTGACAATGGACAGCTTTTCATATTCGCCATGCCTACTGACGGAGTGACACTTGAAGAAGCCGAAGATGCCATCTGGGAGGAGATTGACGAACTGCTCAACAATGGCCCTGAAGAGGAGGAGATGGAAATGGCTCGCAACAAATTCGAGACGAACCTCATGCGAGAATGGGCGCAAAGGCAGAAACTTGCATCGTCGCTTGCTTTCCACGAGATGCTCGGGGACGCAGCCCGCGCAGAAAAAGAGGTGGAGAGTTACAGAAGCGAGACAAGAGAGCATTTCATGGAGGTATGCCACAATGTGCTAAAGAGAGAAAAGGCTTCTGTCTTGTACTACAAAGCAATAAAGGGTTAGTAATGGTGAATAAGTAATGGCAAAAAAATAACTTCCTAAAGCTTCTTGAGCAATACATTTAGCCATCACATAGGGAGAAAAAAAGCAGGCTTATTCCGCCTGCTCTCCTAAAGATTTCCATAAATTGTCGTCAGGCAGAGGAGCCTTGACGGCAATTTCCTTTTTTGACACAGGATGCACAAACTGCATGCTGCGGCTCAAGAGCGAAATGCTGCCATCTGGATTGCTGCGCTTTGCCCCATACTTCAAGTCACCCTTTATCGGGCATCCTATCTTGGCAAGCTGGCAGCGTATCTGATGATGTCGGCCTGTCTTCAAGTCAACTTCCACAAGATAATAATTGTCAGACTTTGCAATGACGCGATAATTGAGCACCGCTTTCTTTGAATGTGGCACCTCCTTGTCGTAAGCATACGACTTATTCTGTTTCTCATTGCGCACGAGCCAATGCACAAGCGTGCCTTCCATCTGCGGAGGCTGCTCTTTCACAATCGCCCAGTATGTCTTATGCACCTCGCCGTTTGCAAACATCGCATTCAGACGAGGCAGGGCTTTTGATGTGCGCGCAAATAACACGAGACCACTTACAGGGCGGTCAAGGCGATGCACAACACCAAGAAACACATTGCCAGGCTTGGCATACGCCTCCTTGATGTATTCCTTGACGGTTTCGCTTAATGGCTTGTCGCCAGTCTTGTCGCCCTGCACTATCTCCGAAGAATTCTTAGAGACAATTATTATGTGATTATCTTCGTAAACTACATTCATAAGTCGGTGTTCAAAATTAAGCAGGAGAGCAAAAATAAAAGTGAAGAATGAAAATCACTTCCGCTATCACAAAAAGAATAGCCAAGCAATTTTCATTCTTCACTCTTTACTATCACAAAAATTACATGTTCATACCACCGTCAATCTGGATAACCTGTCCAGATACATAGCTTGACATGTCTGAAGCGAGGAAGAGACAAACATTTGCAATATCCTCAACCTGACCGCCACGACGGAGTGGAATCTTCTTCATCCAGTCAGCACGAACCTCTTCTGGAAGCTGAGCTGTCATTGCTGTCTCGATAAATCCTGGTGCTACAGCATTTGCACGTACACCCTTAGGACCGAGCTCCTGAGCGATTGACTTTGCAAGACCAATCATACCTGCCTTTGAAGCAGAATAGTTACACTGGCCGGCATTTCCGTGAACGCCAACAACAGATGACATATTGATGATTGAGCCACCACGCTGACGAAGCATGATTGGAGCGCAAGCGTGAATGAAGTTGAAAGCAGACTTGAGGTTTACATTGAGAACAGCATCCCACTGTGCCTCTGACATACGAAGCATAAGTCCGTCCTTAGTGATGCCGGCATTGTTGACAAGAACATCAATAGAGCCGAAATCCTCATGAATCTTCTTAACAACAGCCTCTGTCTCTGCGAAATCAGCAGCATTGCCAGCATAAGCACGGCAAGTAACACCAAGAGCCTCAATCTCCTTGCGAGTTTCCTCAAGGCCTGCAGCCATATCATCATTAAGAACGAGGTCAGTAAATGCGATGTTAGCGCCTTCCTGAGCAAATTTCATAGCAACAGCCTTACCGATGCCACGAGCAGCACCTGTTACGATTGCTGTCTTTCCTGATAAAAGTCCCATAGTTTTTTTATTATTAATGTTTTATAAATTTTAATTCTGAAATCAAATTGAATTGTAGCTTGAGTTCTTGCCCAGCTGCCTCATAACCATCCTGCGCACATAAGGGCAGAGCTCTTCTGGATTCTGCACAGCATATCTTCCATAAATATACGGCACCTCACACCCTTTCAAGCAGTAATGAGCTATCTCCGCCATAAGACGCACATTACGGATGTCAAAGATTCCCTTGTCAACACCCTCATTCATCACACGGCGGAAGAGGTTTATCTCATTCTTGTCGAAAGTCTTTCGCACAGCCTCAACCTTCCAGATGTCTCGGAAAAACTCTGCACGAAGATTTCCATTTCTATATACCGCCTCTTTACATATTTCAAGGTGTGAAAAGATAAGCTGCACCATCTTCTCTTCAGGAGATATATTTTTTCGCGCAACCTCCTCCATCCTTCCATAAAGACGTTCAAGCTCCGACTGGATAACAGCCAGATATATCTCATCTTTACTATTAAAGTATGTGTATAATGTGCGCCTACCTTTATTTGCAATGACTGCGATGTCATTCATAGAGGTATTCTCAAAACCATTCTTGGCAAATAATTGTCGGGCAACATCCACAAGTAGTTCGCGTGTTTTCGAAACTGCCATATTATATCAGTTTATTTATTTCAAGTGCAAAATTACACAATTAAAATTAAAGTACAAAATTTTTTTTGCACAATATTTTAACGCGTTTTAACAATCAACAATAAATCAGTCATTTGCAAAATGCACAAAAAGTAAAAAAACGAGTCAACACGGCATGCACACTTTTCAGCGCCTTCTTTAAAAACATGTTTATCGGCATCATCCAAACAATTCCCGAAGAGCCTCCTCGACCTTTCTCACACCAACAATCTCAATGTTGAATTTGCTTTTGTCAACACCATTCAAATTAGACTTTGGTATCACTATCTTGCGGAAGCCGAGCTTATCCGCCTCTGCAATGCGCTGAAGAATACGGCTCACAGGACGAACCTCTCCGCTCAATCCCACCTCACCCGCAAAACAGATGTCACGAGGTATCCCTGTGTCCACATTGCTCGACAGCACAGCTGCGATGACACTCAGGTCGATGGCAGGATCGGTGACCCTGATTCCTCCAGCAATATTTATGAACACATCTCTCTGAGGCAGCTTAAAGCCCACACGCTTTTCAAGCACGGCAAGCAGCATATTCAAGCGTCGCAGGTCAAAGCCCGTTGCAGAGCGCTGAGGAGTGCCGTATGCTGCCGTACTGACAAGAGCCTGTGTCTCAATGAGCAAAGGACGCACGCCCTCAATCGAACACGCCACAGCCACACCACTAAGCTCTTCGCCTTCCTGCACATCCGACAAGAGAAGTTCAGAAGGATTCTCAACAGGACGCAAACCATTATGCACCATCTCATAAATGCCAAGTTCAGCCGTACTTCCAAAACGGTTTTTTATGGCGCGAACAATGCGATACATATAATGCTGGTCGCCTTCAAACTGCAACACAGTATCCACCATGTGTTCAAGAATCTTTGGCCCAGCAATCGAACCCTCCTTATTGATATGTCCAATAAGGATTACCGGAGTATTGCTCTCTTTTGCGAACTTCAATATCAACGCCGAGCATTCACGAATCTGACTCACACTTCCTGGCGATGACTCCACGCTCTCTGTCGCCATCGTCTGTATGGAATCTATGACAACGATGTCTGGCTGCACAGCCTTGACATGTTCGAACACCGTCTCTATCATCGCCTCACACACCACCTGCACATCCGCCAACGCCTCACTCGACGCACCGTCGTCATACTTCTCAACAAGTCTGTCAGCACGCAGTTTCAGCTGACGCGCGCTTTCCTCACCACTAACATACAGCACATGCATTCCTTTCAATCTCAGCACAGTCTGCAAGATGAGAGTGCTCTTGCCAATGCCCGGCTCGCCACCCAGCAATGTCATTGAACCAGGAACAAGTCCACCGCCAAGCACCCTGTTGAGCTCTCCATCAAGCATATTGATGCGAGGTTCATCCTCTGTCTGTATCTTTGACATTGATATAGGACTTGACTTGGTCTGAAGGCTGAACTCGCTTTCAAATTTCTGCGCAGGAGTAGATTTGCCAAGCTTCTGCTCGACAAAGGTGTTCCACTCGCCACATGCAGGACACTTGCCTATCCATTTTGGTGTGTCATATCCGCAGGAGGTGCAGACATAAGCTATCTTCTGTTTTGCCATATTAGATGGTGTTTGTTCAACATTTATTATTCAATACAAGTTTAGCTGCTGCATAACTGTGTCACAGAGCATCCCTTTAGAATGGATATCCTACTGCAAAGTGGAATCCGAGACCGTCATAGAACTTGCGTATATTATAATACCCTTTCTTTCCGGTGTCGTAAGGAGCATGAATACCCACTCCTAAGTCAAATCGCAAGATAAGGAAATCAAGGTCGTATCGGAGTCCCAATCCTGTGCCTACGGCAAGATCCTTGAAGAAGCTGCGCATTGTGAGAGCGCCTCCAGGGTGTTCTGTGTCTTCACGCATAAGCCACACATTGCCCGCATCAACAAAAAGAGCCCCCTTAAACTCTTTCAATATAGGGAATCTGTATTCGGCATTCATTTCAAAGCGCATGTCACCTGCTTGGTCAAGATAAGTGCCGCGGCCCGTCACATCACGGTAACTTCCTGGGCCTATACTTCTCACAGCAAAGGCACGCACACTATTCGCACCACCCACATAGAACAATTCGCTGTAAGGGGCATAAGTGGAATTGCCATAGCTCCACACTCCTCCCACAAGCACACGAGTGGCAAGCTCTGACGACTCTGACAGCTTGAAGGTGTTCTTCAGCTGGAAGTTGAACTTCAAGAACTGCGAATAGTGCGTGTATAAAAGTTTCTTGTCCTTCGTATAAAAGCCAAAACCGAGCAATGAATTAACGGAATTAAGCAAATTGCCAGACTCCTTTACCGTGCCTTCAAAAAACATCGTATGCTTGACATGGCTGTTCCATGAGTTATTATAGAAAATAGAATACTGCATGGCAGGTATGAACTGGTCACGAAGAGACACGAAAAGTGCGGAATTGCTTGCCACTATAGAGTCAAATCGAGCAGTCCTTTCCTGCATCTTGTTATACGACACAGCAAGCGGGCTGAGTTCGTGAGACCACGATTTGCTGGTCTGGAACGAGTATTTAGCGTCAACAGCAAAAGACATAAGTCGGTAGTAGTTAGCTCTGTTAAGCTGGTCAACTCCAACCTTAAACTCCGTTGACGTAGGGTATCGATAAATCTTCTTATTCAGCCAAGGGAATGCCACCCAAGGATATGACAGCGAAGCATTTAGTCCAATTTCGTATGAGTCGATATACTTGTCATTGCCATCACGCTTTTGGGTCTCCCACTCATAACTCCCCACAAGCCCTACTGACAAAGTCTCGCCATGATGGAATGCATTACGCTTAGAGAAAATAAGGCCGAGGTTTGGACCCACCTGTGAGTTCGACTTCTGTGTAACGCTGAAGTCCACCTCAGCAGAGACAAGTTTATCCATCTGAAGGTCAAGACGCACATCCAGGGTATCACACAAGTCCAATGTGTCTCTCGGCGTAAATGAGAATCTCACACCCGAGAACATATCCATATTATATATGTTTGTGATTGTGCGGTCCACCCTTTCTTGCGAGAAAAGTCGCTTTTTCCAGAAGTTGAAGTTTTTAAGCATGACTCTCGGCTTTATTGGCACTCGTGCCCCCTGATATGCAATCTTCAATCCGTATGCAGGGAAAGAAATGGAGTCGTCATAAAGATTCTCTCTGCCCGACCTTCTGCGTTGAGTGCCATAAGTGCTTGTACGGCTCTGTCGCATATAGACATTTATATTGCCAAAATAAAACTGCTTGTTCGCTTTCTCTGGCGTGTCAAGGTCAGGAGTGACAAGCAAACGCACCCGATAAGGCACATTTGTAGAATCAGCAAAATAAGAGATATAGTCTGGGCGGTAGTAATAGTAGCCATTATTGTGGAAAAGGTTCGCAATACGGCTTTTCTCGTTAGCCAAGTCAAGAGTGGAGAATTGTCCGCCTTTTCTCAAATTAGCCTCATTACTTGTCGCCACAATGAGACTGTCCTGAACCTTATCTTTGAATGCATAGACGATGGAGTCGTAGAGATAAGGATCACCAAGATTCACATCATACTGAATCTTCTGCTTCTTTGGATTTTTCTGGTCAACAAGAGTGTAATCCACCTTGCCACGGAAATATCCGTAGTTCTGCAAAAGGTTTGAAGCCACTTTAGCGCGAGTGTCAGGAGCCACATGTGATATAGTTATCGGAGTTGTTGCGAAAGAGTTGAACAACCATCTGTTAAGACCTGTCTGCGGCTTGTTGACCATTGCGTTGTATGTCCAAAGTCCAAACTGTAAAGGGCTGCGAAGCGTCGAACTTCCCATGAGTGCCCCATTAGGAGCATAATCGAGCGCAGCATAGACTTCTGCCATGGCCAATTCCTCGGCATCCGTGCCTTTTGTACCATTCACATTTATCTTTTTAATGCCCGTATAGAGCATCTCATCTTCCTCAAGGGCGCTTGTTGTCGAGCATGACACGACAATCAACAGCGAAGCAGCGAGCAGCACTATTGATAGAACTTTGCCACAAAGCGTCAACATTCCATCTGCTATATGATTATGTGAATTCATCTTATGCATTTTTCTTCTGCCGTTCATTTGGTGTACAGCTACTTTTCTTTTACTGTGTTATTTTCTTCCTCTTTCACTCCTTGCCTTTGTGACTTCTGACCGTCACTCCGTGAAGCAGGCTGTTTCTCGTCTTCCTTCTTTCTGCGCCAGATGAAGAGGTCAGACATCTTGTCAACCTTCTTCTTCAACAATACGCCAGCTCCATTCTTATCCATCTCACCTTCAACGAGATTGCTATAATCTTTCTCATGGAAGAGGCGGACATACTGCGTTCCTCCGTTGTCGAGTCGCCACTCAAGCGACACATCGTCGATATAAGCACCTGATTCGCTGTCGGTCTTGTTGCCGTCAGCACTAACCTTGCCGCCTATCACCACATTCAGTCTGTCGGAGAAGAACTTACGAGAGAACTGGAAAGAATAGTCTGTGCGCTTTGTGCCGTCATCGCGTGTTGTCTGCTCCATGCCGACATTAACGTCAACCATTGTTGACAAAGCCTGACCTGCTATATTGTTGATTTCATTCTGCAAGAAGCTGTTAAGCGCATTACCTGCTGTCACACCACGGGTATTTGAACTTGCCACATAAAGACCTGTGGCGAGCATAGCGACAGCGAGTTTATTCTTCTCCTCGCGAGATGACGCAGCAAGTTCATTCTGCACATTCACATCCTCAGGAGCGTCAATAATAAACTCTATACCCATATTTTCAAGAGTATTTGAAATCTTAAGTCCCACATCAAACGCCACGCTTCTGCTTGTTGCATTGCTTGAGCCAACAGAGGTTTTCACACGTTCTGTCGCTTTGATGTTGAGAATTGGGTTAGTTGGCGAACCAGTAAACTCTATGTACGAGCCATTGTGGATGGTGAATGTGCGCAGAGGTATAACAGGAAGAGTATATTTCATTTCTCCCTCATTGATAGTATAGCGTCCCTGCATATTCAACACACCTTCAGGCGTGTAACCCACAGACACAGAACCGCCACCCTGCACATTCACATAGCTCTGTCCGTCAGACGAGAATTCGCCATTCAGCTTTGCACCATCAGCTATGCTCAACGACACTCTCATATCTATACCCATGAACGTCTTTTTCACACGCTCCTCCTCAGTAGGAGGCGGCATATTGAAATCCACAAAAGTCACGATATCTTCAAGACGGTCACCTTGATAGAGAGGAGTTTCCGACATGATGTATGTAATATTCGTTGATGGCAGCACATTGATGATTCCACGCACCGTGAGGTCTTTTGTCGAACCGATGGCACGAGCGAAGAAGTCAGCATACATATCTCCAAACAGCACCTTCTTTGCAGAGCGCTTAGCTTCTATAAGCTTGAATTCCTTTCCACTGAGCGACAATGACATGAATATCTCTTCGAAATCAGAGAAGTCAACATATCCGTTCAGCGTGAGAGGATTCTTATCTGCTCCATAGAAGTTAAAACTGTTGAAATCTATCCTACTATTCTGTATCAATATTGAATCATTTGCCAATCCAAGATCTACGCTGTATGAATTAGAGAGGACATGTATGTCTTTTGGCAATATCAAACCATTAAAAATCAGATTATCCAAAGGTCCTTCTGCACGGACATTTCCTGCAAGATTACCGCTCAGCGACACTATCTGGTCAGGAATAAATGGAGATACCAAAGACATAGGTATATCCATCAATGACACATCTGCATCCAGCGAGCCCTCTCCCTCTGAGTTATAGAGTCCAAACACATCCGCAACATCTGTGCCATTATATGACAGCTGAGCACCTACAGCATGAACATCCGTCCCCATCGGAGTGTATGAGAAGGCTGTGCCCACATTGCCGACAGGTGTCTGTTCGTAAACAAACTTATTTGCTTCCACATTGCCTGTAACATAGAAGTTGCGTCCTTTATCCAAGTATGTTGCGTCAACATTAAGCAATCCACCCATATCAGGAAGTCCTGGTATTGGCAACATAGCCAGCACCTCTTTGATATTCAAATCTTTGATAAGGGCTTTTACCACCTGTCTCATGTCATCATCTTCTAAGGCTTGGACTTCCACAAGACAGTTGTCGGTCATACTCTTCAGACGAATGTCGGCAAGCACAGGCTTTTCTCGCCTCATCTTGACATAATTGTCTTTGTTGAGTTCGAATCGCCTGAATGCCACTATAGGCTTTTCTGGATAAAGACTGATGTTCACACAACTGTCTGTTGCATTTGCTTTAGCATGCGCTCCAAGGTCAAGACCAGGCTTGTTATTCTTGTCGTAAAACAGCAGATGCGCATCCGCCTCATCTGCTTTGAGATAGCCATCAACATACGCCCTGAATGCAGGCAGCATAGGCTGGTCGCTGCAACGGAGTCCTGCCTTGTAAGTAAGAAGCGTGCTGTCTTGAGCTACAGCAAAATATGCAGTATCAACCATTATGCTATCACTTCTGAAAGCATAAACATGTCCATCGCCCTTCAATCCGTCAACAGGCGACGCCTCGACATCGGCTTGAAACTCTTTGAACGAGAATCCCATAGTTTTCAACACAGCAGACACAGGGTTTCTCTCGCCTGCGAAGGCATGCAGAGAAGCCTTTGGGAAATATCCCTTTATGACGTTCAAGTCCACTTCGCGATTTTCAAATTGCTTTGCTGCAACTTTTCCGAGCGCTTCAAGTTTTGGCTGCAGGTTAAAAACATTGTTAGGAGTCATAAAATCAAAAAACAAGTCGCCAGCCTGTATTTTTGCTGCTGTCGTGTCTTGCAAAGCCTCCGCCATGAAATCGAACGCCTCAGTAACAACGCTGTCGTTTGCAATGAAGAGTGACAGTTCATTGATGTGAGAGTCAACCTTGAAGAGTTTATCCAGATTATAAGAAAAATCCACCACACCGCTCGTGCTCGCCTGCAGCTTCTCCTCACTATAGCCCATAGCTTGAATATCAGCAAACGGGAGGTTGAGATTGAGATTACCTGCGACAAGGTTTTTCTTCAGCTGAGCATCAAGAAGGAGATCTGTCTTCAGCTGATTATTGTCGCAAATCAAGCCAACACTGGCCTTGCCTCCTTTAAGGGTTATGTCTGCATCTATATTGTCGAGATTCAGCTTGCCCATTGAGGAGTTATGAAGTGACGCATTTGCATTAAGAACCGTTGCTGGCGAAAAGAAGTCAAAGCCATGTCCATCTGCCGACGCCTTGCCTGACAGTATTGTGCGGTCACTCATTTCGACAAACTTATTCAGCAAGATATTCTTAAAGACCACATCAGCATTATATGATTCTGTTGCCATGGCATAACCGCCATCTATGCTGACAACAGAATTATTGCCAAGACGGATGTCAGCCTGAGCCTGAAGAGAGAGGTCATCTTTCACCACATCCCACAATGTAGCATTAGCATCCACGACAGCAAGCCCTGGAGCATTAAGATGAAGGCTGTCAACATTCAGCGTCTCCAAATTGCCATCAACCTTCGCCCTCAATTCGAGAGGTCGTGCAGGCAGATATTTGTTAAGCATGACGCGTGTGTCCTTCACCTCTGCGCCGCCCATCTTCACGAAATAGTCTATGTCACTCTTGCCTATCTGTGCATCCGCAACGACGTTGAACACTCCTGGATTCGTTTCGTCAAAAGCATTCATATCCATGCGGTATCCAAACTTCACCTTGCTATCTTCTGTGGCAACAGTCATCTTAGGTATATTCAAGGAGAGCGAATCCATCTCAACTCTTCCCACACCTTCTTTCACAACCAAACCGCTCTTCTCCTTCGCCTCCAACTTCAATATGTTCAGCGACATCTCCGCTGTTGTACCTTGATAGACAAACGAATCCATTGCAAATGTCAAATCATTGAAAAGCAAATGATTCGGATCTAAAGCATCAGCAACATAAGGTTGTTTGAGAACATCAAACGCCACAGATGACTTTGCTATGTCCAATGTGTTGACACGATATGTCTCTGCTCCGAGATCTAAGAATGCAGAAGCATGAGCATTACCTATGTTCGCCATCACAAAAGTGCTGTCTGCTTGTGGAGCAAGAAGCACTCTCGCCTTCACATTTTGAAGTTCAATATCATCAAGCTGTATCTTCCATGTCACAGGTTCGCTCGTCGTCGTGTCTTCCGGAACAGAATCGGCTAACAGTACAAGCAAATCGGCATCTCTCATGAGAGCCTTGTTTACCACAGCATGCTCTTTACTCAAATCCGTGCTGTGGGAATCAAGACCTAACTCCGCTAATCGCCCTTTAATCACGCAAGCCTCGATCAAATCCTTGGTATTAAGCTTCAAATCGTACAGATGCACATCATCCACCTCCGCTTTCATCTTAAAAAGCGGCTTAGCTTTAATGCTGATGTCAAGCTCCCTGGCGTCAAGAATCGTGTCACCCTCTTTTACAGCAAGCATCCCGCCCATAGATAAATCAAGCGGGAATTTCAAATAAACATTATCAACTGTAACCTGCATTTCCATCTCTTCGCTTAGCACTTCGCATGCTTTATCAACAGCAAATTTCTGTACTGGAGGAAGATAAATGACTATGGAGAGCAACAGCAATAACAAGATTGGAGTTAGCGCAACCCATAAAAGGATGCGCCAACTCCAACCGAGTATGGTATATTTACCGAATTTCTTCATAAGATTTCCTCTCGCGCCAATCTACACCTGTTCTCTGCCGAACAAGTGTCATTAGCAGGAGAAACCTCTAGTTATTAAGCAAGATTAAAGATTTGGATTCTCTGTTTTCCAGTCCTCTACTGCAGGGATGATGCCGAGAGCGATAATCTCATCACGCATCTTCTGGAGATGTGCGTAAGAAGATGCGAGAGCAGCCATCTCTTCCTCTGTTCCTTCAGGTGCTGTGAAATGAACACCATCAGCATCAATAACAGAAGGCATAGCCATCATAACATTCTTGTATCCACACTTGTCGCAGTTAACATAGCATCCTGCTGGAAGAGTGAACTTCTCACCGCCCATAGCAGCCTCAATCATCTTTACAGCCTGATAAGAAGGGCTCTGGAATGAAGAGCGTCCACGAAGCTTAATGATATTTGAACCACCCTGGATTGTAGCGTGCTTAATCTCTGCCCAGCGCTCTGCTGAAAGTGGAAGTTCAGAGAGTGGCTTGCCGTCAACCATAACCTTTGATGCAAATACTGCCATCTGCTCTCCGTGACCACCATAAGTGTGCGCACCTGTCACCTTGTCCTGCTGAACACCGAACTCCTGAGCGAGCTGCTGCTGGAGACGAGTAGAGTCAAGAGCTGCGAGTGAAGTCATCTGATTTGGCTTAAGACCAGAATGGATGAGAGCTGTGAGAGCTGTAACATCTGCAGGGTTGAAGATAACAACAACATGCTTAACATCTGGACAATACTTCTTGATATAGTCACCAAACTGTGCTGCAATCTGGCAGTTGCCCTTGAGAAGGTCCTCACGAGTCATGCCCTCCTTACGAGGAGCACCACCTGAAGAAATGATATACTTAGCGCCTGTAAAAGCAACCTCTGGATCTACAGTATAAGAGAGGTTTGCACCAGGGAATGCGCAATGACACATTTCATCATAAACACCATGCACACCTGGCTCATAGATATCATAAAGACAAATGTTTGGAGTAAGACCAAGCATAAGAGCAGACTGTACCATGTTAGAGCCAATCATACCACCAGCTCCTACAATCACAAGTTTTTCGTCAGTTAAAAAAGCCATAATTATATTTTTTTGATTTAATGTATATATGCAAAATTATCCTTTTATTTTTTATTACACAACAAAAGAACAATATATTTTTAGTGAGCCTGCAACTTTTTTCATTTTACGGGCAGAAAAAATGGTTCCTTTGTATAGTACGGCATTCAATCTGCGTCTTCCAGCACAGGGAATTTCCGTCTAAACGACATCAGCCTTTCCATATCCACATCTGCCGCCGCCACTGCCGCTTCGGAGAGAGGACACTCTGCAACATTTCGTCCATACGCATCCACTATGACAGAACTGCCGTTATAGGTGCAGTTTGCGTCCTCACCTACTCTATTTACTGCAACCACATAACACTGGTTCTCTATTGCGCGAGCGTGAACAAGCGTGTTCCACACATTTATCCTTGTCACAGGCCAAGAAGCGACATAAATCAGCACATCGTACTTCTCCTCTTCATTATTGCGGACAAACACAGGGAAGCGCAAGTCATAGCATATTTGCAGAAGGAATTTCACTCCACGAAATTCCACCACAACTCTCTCGCCACCTTTGACAAAGGCTTTATGCTCTCCCCCATAGGTGAAGAGATGATGCTTGTCGTAGTACGCGTAACTTCCATCTGGCTTCACAAAATAAAAACGGTTGTAATACACCATGCCATTCTCCGCACATTCCCCCACAGCGACACTTCCGCAGATGGCAGCATCAAGTTCACAAGCCAATGCCTGCATCCACTTAAGCGAGCCACCGTCTGTCTCTGCCAATCCTGCTGGATTTGTCGCAAAGCCAGTGGAGAACATCTCTGGGAGAACATACACATCGCTCTTCTCTGCCTTACGGATAAGGCTCTCAAAAGATTGGCGGTTGGTTTCCGGCTCTCCCCATTTTATGTCATTCTGAACAATAGAAATCTTCATTCTTAACTGCTGTTATCATTTATTCAACTTTAGCAAGCATGCAACTTGCTCGTTTTTAGGAGTTAAAGAGGAGTTAAAGAGGAGTTATCGCTTCGCTCGGAGTTAAAGAGACGTTTGCCATGTCAGACATTTGTCACTTTAACTACCCTTTAACTTCTCTTTAACTACCCTTTAACTACACAACAAGTGGAGCGAAACTTGTATCATTTATATAAAGTAATTCAAGTTGCCTTGTTCACTATTACTCCACAAAGTTACAAATAATTCCGTATTGCAAATCATCTTTACGAAATTCTTACGTTTTTTTACGAAAATCAAGGCTGTAAATAATGGTGAAATAATAACTCCTGAAGATTTTGTGCTGTATTTTTCATCCTTTAGTGGTTCATCTGCTATTCGGAGTGATAGTTGCGCTTCAAAGTCAAGACTCAAAAAAACGTCCAAAATCACAATTTGAAATCTCGACTTTGCAAAAGTGTTAAAAGTCAAATGCTAATTTTACTTTTTTTGCAAATTGCATTGCAGGCTAAAGCAAGGTTGCGTTGCGGGGTAAAGCAAGGTTGCGTTGCGGGGTAAAGCAAAGTTGCGTTGCGGGGTAAAGCAAGGTGGCGTTACGAGGTAAAGCAAAGTTGCGTTGCGAGGTAAAGCAAGGTGGCGTTGCGGTGGTAGGTCACCTAAAAACACAATGTGACATAAAATATATATTTACTAAGACACCTATACGCCTACCCCTATCTGCGAGGCAAAAGAAGTGAAGCTAAGTCATTTTGTCAAAAAAACAAAGGTGTTAAAAGCCACACTTTTAACACCTTTATACCCATTACACACATGTATTTTAGCAAGTTACGCCAAAATGTCAAATGTCAAATGTTAATTTTCATTTTTTACCGTTTTCTTTCTTACAGACAAGAACACCGACACAGCAATAAGCAACACAAGCACAGCAAGTGCTGCATACGCAACCGTCTCTGTGGTGTGCACACTCTTCGGATCGAACGAGAGTGTCACCTCATGCTTGCCAGCAGGGACATTCATTGCACGAAGCACATAGTTTGCGCGTCCAAGTTCTGACTCCTGCCCGTCGACAGTAGCAGTCCATCCTGGATAATAAACCTCAGAGAACACAACAAGTCCTCCTTGCTTTGAATCCACTTCATATTTCGCTTCGTTTGCCCCATAAGAGACAAGCTTAACAGTTCCCTCACCACCTGGCTTGAGGAATCCAAAGTCAGACTTAGCCACAACAGCAGTATTGCGCAAGTTGACTTTCTTCAACGCATCAAGTTCCTCATTAGCATTATTTGCCCATTCTATATTTGTAGCAAACCATGCATTGCCAAATGCCGCCTTGTTCTCTATTGGCAATTTCAAATCTCCGTTTTCGCCAGCTGCCAGTATAAACCAGCGAGTATTGAGCATATTGATAACAGGATAAAGAGAATCGGTGTTAACTGTAGTCAAGTCATATATTGGATAAGGCGATGTTGATGTTGCCATCGCCACGGTATCCATAGGAGCCTGTCGGATAGCCTCAAACACCTTGCTCATTTCTGGGCTGATATTTGCTTCGATAAGTTCCTGGTATCTACGAAGTTTTGCTGCATGATAACCTCCCACAGAACTATAAAACGCACTTGTATTATTGTCGTTGAAAGTGGATACAGTAAAGTTCATCACACGGTAGTCACGACCAGCGCCACTCTTTTCCATTATCCATTTGTCGGCATCAGACTTCTGAATACGCGCCACACCCTGAGGCTCCACAAACATATCGTCATTGAGATAACGTTTGTTGACCACCCACATATCTATAAGACATACAGCAAGAAGCGCAACAGAGAGTATAGTAACTCGCTTTGGCTTCAGCGTGTTGTCATCCTTTTTCATGAAAAATGAATACATCCACATCGCAACAGCACCGATCACGATGAAGCCGATGCTTCTCCATGCATCAGCACTTACCATCGCTGCACGCATGTCAGAAATGCTTCTGAGGATGTTCATTCCGAATGCTTCATCAAAATATCCTTGAGCAACATATCCGCTCACAGCGTTTCTATCGGATGTACTCACGCAGTCACCGCCGAGGCCAGGCGAGAACACATAAACAAGGCAAATCACAATGGTGAAGGCCGCAGCCGCATAGAGCGACTTGCTATCAGGCTTCTCGACCCACAGTTTCAATCCCCAAAGAGCGATGAAAGGCACAACAAACTCCACAACCACCAAAATACTTGCCACGGTGCGGAACTTAGCATACATCGGCACATTATCTATAAAGAAGTCTGTGAATGGCATGAAATTCTTACCCCATCCAAGCATCAGCGTCAGCAATCCGGCAGCAAGCAAAGCCCACTTCATCGGATCCTTGTTTGGAATCACTATCAAACCAAGCACAAAAAGCATACAAACAAGAGCACCGAGATAGACTGGCCCGCTTGTTCCTGGCTGCTCTCCCCAGTACTGAGTGAACGCACCATAAATACCCATCTGCTCCATCTGCACATCGGCTTTCGACATTGCGGTGTTGCTGCGTGATAGAGGCATACTCGCACCACCCTTCACATTCGGTATGAGGAATGTCATTGTCTCGTCTATTCCGTAGCTCCATGCTGTTATGTAGCTGCGTTCAAGACCGCTGTCTGTCTGGTCTTCTGCTTTCACGCCTGGCTTAACCAACTCGCTCTTGCCACGCATGGTGTCCTTGGCATATTCGTATGTATGATACAAATTTGAAGCATTAAGACAGATAGCAAGCACAGCAGCCAAAGCCACCCCACCCGTTGCCTTCAAAAATGCAGGAATCTGCTTATCCTTGATTGCCTGGATGAGGAAAGCCACAACCATCAGTATTTCAGGCACAAGGAAGTAGTACGACATCTGTACATGGTTTGCCTGTATCTGAAGCGCAGCAAAAAGCGCAGTCACTACCGTTCCTAACAGATATTTCTTCTTATAACACAGCACCATACCTGCTATCGTAGGCGGTATGTATGCAAGTGTCATCACTTTCCATATATGCCCCGCAGCAATGATGATGAAGAAATAACTGCTAAAAGCCCACACGACCGCACCAAGAGCCGCCATCCAGTGACGGAAGTCGAAAGCTCTGAGCAGGATGTAAAAACCAAGCATGGAAGCAAAGATATACCATACATAATCAGGAAACCATAGGTGGTAGGCTTTCTCCACAAATGTCATTGTCTTCGTAGAGTCGTACGAAGGAGCAATCTGGTAGGTAGGCATACCTCCGAAAAGACTTGTCACCCATCTTGGCGTCTCACCGCCATGACTATCTCTATACTGATTTATCTCTACGTTAATACCATCATTCGCACCGCTATCATGCTGTTCAAGGCGGTAGCCATTGCTCACAGGCGAACCAAAATAAGCAAATGCTATCACGGCAAAAAGTGCCACGCAAAGCACATCGGGCAGGATTTTCTTCAAATCAAATTTCATTTCTTTTTTATCGTTATTATATTTTTCACTTTTAAAATAAGGTACAAAAGTAATACAAACATTTCAAACAAGCAAACAAACGACTGCTTTTTTAGTGTTGGTAGAACAATAACTTCGTAAGGTTTGGCTCGTATTTTTACGATATTTTGTCCTAATGACTCCACATCTATCAATGATTTTAAGGTTTTTTTGCAATTATGTTTGTTTTTTTCTATCTTTGCAACCCAATTGAACTAATTAAACAGAATAATAACTACTTATAAGAAATGGCTAAATAACTACTTCGGGACTGTTCCACAACGGGAATGACAGGATAACAAGCTATTATTCCTGCTGTAAGCAAACAAAAAGCAGCAAGAAGTCCAAAAGCCAACAAAAAGCATATTATCGCTGTTTTTATTAAATGGTGAGTTATCAAAATACCACCTTAACAATTTAGTATTTAATCACATTCCAATGGCAGAAAGAAAAGTTCGTGTGCGTTTCGCACCTAGTCCTACAGGACCACTTCATATTGGCGGCGTTCGCACCGCTCTCTACAATTACCTCTTCGCTAAGCAACATGGCGGTGACTTCATCTTCCGCATCGAGGACACCGACTCTACCCGCTTCGTCCCTGGAGCTGAGGATTACATCATAGAATCTTTCAAGTGGCTCGGCATAAAGTTCGATGAAGGAGTGTCTTTCGGAGGCAACCACGGACCATACCGTCAGTCGGAGCGCCGTGACATCTATCGCAAATATGTTAAGGTCCTCCTTGATGCAGACAAGGCATACATCGCCTTCGACACACCAGAAGAGCTTGACGCAAAACGTGCTGAGATTGAGAACTTCCAGTATGACGCACAAACTCGCGGCATGATGCGCAACTCACTCACCATGTCAAAGGAAGATGTTGACGCGCTCATCGCAGCCGGCACTCCTTATGTTGTTCGTTTCAAGATTGAGCCTGGACGTGATGTTGTTGTCAACGACATCATCCGCGGCGAGGTGACCATCAACTCATCAATCCTTGACGACAAGGTGCTGTATAAGTCTGCCGACGACCTTCCAACATACCACCTCGCAAATATCGTTGACGACCACCTCATGGAGGTCACTCATGTGATACGCGGTGAGGAGTGGCTCCCATCAGCACCGCTCCACGTGTTGCTCTACGAAGCTTTCGGATGGGCAGACACTATGCCTCGCTTCGCCCACCTCGCCCTTCTGCTCAAGCCTATCGGCAACGGCAAACTTTCAAAGCGTGATGGCGACAAGCTCGGCTTCCCTGTGTTCCCTCTCGAATGGCACGATCCAAAGTCTGGCGCTATCTCATCAGGATATCGCGAAAAGGGATACCTCCCAGAAGCTGTCATCAACTTCCTCGCTCTCCTTGGATGGAACCCAGGCAATGACCAGGAGCTTATGTCGCTTGACGAAATGGTACAGCTCTTCGACCTCTCTAAATGCTCAAAGAATGGAGCAAAGTTCGACTATGTCAAGGCAGCATGGTTCAATCACCAGTATCTCCTCAAGCAGGAAGACGCTGAGTGGGCTCCAGCTTTCGACAAGGTGCTCAAGGCAGAGGGCATTGAAGCTACTGCAGAGCAAGAGGCTGAGGTTGTTCGCATGATGAAGCTTAAGGTGATAGAATATGTTGACGGACTCGGCAACAAGAAGAAGCGCAACATCTCTTTCGCTTCCGACCTCTGGCCACTCACTAAGTTCTTCTTCGTTGCCCCTACGGAGTTCGACCGCGAAGATAAGTTCATCAAGAAAAACTGGAAAGAGACAACTGCCGACGAGATGAGACAGATGCTCTCCGTCATCGAAGGCATAGCCGACTTTACCGTCGAAGGACAGAAGGCTGTCATCGACCCTTGGGCCGAACAGACTGGCATCAAGCCATGGAACGCTTGGCGTGTGGCGCTCGTCGGTGCAGGACAGGGACCAGACATGTATGAGCTTGCTGCATTCCTCGGCAAAGACGAGGTTATTAAGCGAATGACATTTGCAATAGAAACTCTCGGATAATGTTCTACTCTTTAGGATTATATATTTACTCATTCTGCGCTGTCATAGCATCACCTTTCAGCAAGAAGATTCGCAAGATGGTGTATGGCATCGGACAGACATACCGACTGCTCCGCAGGCACATAAAGCCTGAGGATCGTGTGGTATGGTTTCATGCCGCTTCACTCGGTGAGTTCGAGCAGGGACGCCCTCTCATGGAGCGCCTGCGTGTAGAACACCCCGAATACAAGATTCTCCTCACCTTCTTCTCGCCTTCAGGGTATGAAGTAAGAAAGGATTATGAGGGGGCCGACCTTGTATGCTACCTACCTTTCGACACGCCAGGCAACGCACATTCGTTCCTCCGCCTTGCGCATCCAGAGATAGCAGTATTCATAAAGTACGAATTCTGGACAAACTATCTGACCACCATGCGCCGTAAAGGCATAAAGATTTACAGCGTAAGTTCTATCTTCAGAGCAGATCAGCATTTCTTCAAATGGTACGGCTCATTAAAGCCTATTCGCCAGTTTGACCATCTCTTCGTGCAGAATGATTTTTCAAAGAGCATACTTGCAAAGCACGGCATAACAAACACAACTGTAGTGGGTGACACTCGCCTCGACCGTGTCATCGACATAAAAAATGCAGCTGCCGACCTTCCACTTGTAGAGCAGTTTGTTGGCAACTCACCATGCTTCGTTGCTGGCTCTTCATGGGGACCTGACGAGGAGATTTACATTCCTTACTTCGCAAACCACAAGAACTGGAAGATTATCATCGCTCCACATGTCATAAGCGAGACACACCTCAAGGAGATAGAGAAGCTCCTCGAAGGACGAAAGTATGTAAGATATACGGATGTGGAAAGCGGCAAGGCAAGCACAGAAGGGGCTGAGGTCCTGATTGTCAATTGCTTTGGCAAGCTTTCATCTATCTACCGTTACGGAAAAGTAGCTCTTGTTGGCGGTGGCTTCGGCGTGGGCATCCACAATGTCCCAGAGGCAGCAGTCTATGGCATCCCTGTCATCTTTGGCCCTAACAACGAGAAATTCAAAGAGGCGCAGGAGCTCAAAGCATGCGGAGGTTCTATAGAGTATCAAGACGAAGCGTCTTTCGCTTCCATCATGGACAATTTCATACAAAACCCAGAAGCACTTGCAAAAGCGGGCAAAGCAGCAGGCAATTACATCAATGGCAATGCTGGCGCAGCAGATAAGTGTTTCAAGGCTATCTTCGGATAAAACCAACCAGCATACACATTATATATTATAAAGAGCCAAATCCCTGGCTCTTTTTTTATTTGTCTTATTCACAAATACAATCCATAACACCCATCATATTTTTGTCCATCTTTTTTGCTGAAAAAGATGGACTTTTATTTACAGGATAGTCGTACATTTGCAGTCGAAATACGACACTTACGGTACAAGCTGCGAGGTCTGCCGGATGACAAATCTCACCATCCGCAAGAGAAAGCCACTTCAAACAGGCATCCTCTGCAACCGTGACCATACTACTATAATAACAATTTTACAGCCTAATTCAATTATCTAAAATGAGAAGAAGTTTCTTATATTTCATCTGCAGCGTGTCTGCCATGGGCGGGCTATTGTTCGGTTATGACTGGGTGGTCATAGGCGGAGCCAAGCCATTCTACGAATCATTTTTCGGTATTGCTTCCGACCCCGTCATGCAAGGCGTGGCTATGAGCACCGCCCTCATCGGCTGTCTCATTGGAGCCATGGTGGCAGGCATGATGGCAGACAAATATGGTAGAAAGCCGCTGCTGACAGCCGCCGCTGTATTATTCACCATCAGCGCTGTGGCAACAGGTATATTTGACGACTTCACTTTATTCAATATTGCCCGCTTCATTGGCGGTATAGGCATCGGCGTGGCTTCAGCATTGTCACCTATGTATATCGCAGAGGTGTCGCCAGCAAACATACGCGGAAGACTCGTAAGCCTCAACCAGATGACCATCGTGCTTGGCATCCTCGCCGCTCAGATTGTGAACATGCTCATTGGCCAGGACGCAGAAAAGCAATGGGGCGAGCAATGGGGATGGAGATGGATGTTTTGGGCAGAGACTGTGCCTGCCGCACTATTCCTCATCATGTCGTTCTTCATACCCGAAAGTCCTGTGTATCTTGCACTTAAACAAGGACGAGCAAATGGACAGAAAGCTGCTGCCGCCAATGATGACGACAAGCAAGTGGGAAGTCTGGCTGCAATATGGAAGGGATGGCGCGATGTTGTCATCTTAGGCATTGTGATTGCCGTGTTCCAGCAGTGGTGCGGAACAAATGTCATATTCAACTACGCAGAGGAGATTTTCAAGGGAGCAGGTTATGATGTTGACGGCATGTTCATCAACATCGTCATCACAGGCATAGCAAATGTACTCTTCACCTTTGTGGCACTCTACACCATAGAGAAATGGGGACGTCGCACACTTATGCTCATTGGCGCAGGAGGTTTAGGACTTATCTACCTCACATTGGGATGCTGCTACTACCTGAATGTACAGGGTGTGTTCATGGTTGCTCTTGTTGTTGCCGCCATCAGCTGCTATGCTATGACTCTGGGGCCTGTCACATGGACTTTGCTCGCAGAGATATTCCCAAACAGGATAAGAGGTGTGGCTATGGCTGTGTGCACCTTCGCACTCTGGACAGGATGCTGCACTCTCACATTCTCATTCCCAAGCATGAACGCTGCTCTTGGAAGCAGCGGCACATTCTGGGTGTACAGCGGCATCTGCATGGCAGCTCTGCTGTATCTCTACAAGCGATGCCCAGAGACTAAGGGAAAGAAACTCGAAGAATAAAGATATTCAACTTTCTCAAGTTTGCAACTTGCTTGCAAAACTTGTATAAAGACACTAAAAAAACAATACTTATGTCGGTTAAAGCATGGAAAGAGAAGGTAGTAATTCCTACCTACGAACCGGGAAAGCCGGAGAAGAATCCTATATTCCTTGAAAAGCGTGTGTATCAGGGATCAAGCGGTGTTGTTTACCCTTACCCTGTCATCGAGAGCATCTCTGACGAGAAGGTGGACAAGGAATACGAGGCCGTTTACATTGAAAATGAGTACATCAAGGTGATGATTCTTCCAGAGTTAGGAGGAAGAGTACAGATGGCGTATGACAAAATCAAACAGCGTCATTTCATCTACTACAACCATGTCATAAAGCCTGCTCTTGTTGGCTTGGCTGGTCCTTGGATAAGCGGCGGCATAGAGTTCAACTGGCCTCAGCATCACCGTCCGAGCACTTTCATGCCTGTTGACTGCACCATAGAGAATGGCAAAGACGGCAGCATCACCGTGTGGGTGAACGAGCGTGAGAGGATGTTCCATCAGCAGGGTCAGGCAGGTTTCACTCTCCGCCCAGGCTGTGCATACCTTGAGATTCAAGGAAGGCTGTACAATCCGACAGAGACACCACAGACTTTCCTATGGTGGGCAAATCCTGCCGTTGCAGTCAACGACGAATACCAGAGCGTGTTCCCACCAGATGTGAACGCTGTGTTCGACCATGGCAAGCGAGCAGTAAGCTCATTCCCTATCGCTACTGGCACATATTACAAGATGGATTACTCTGCCGGCGTGGACATCTCCAACTACAGAAACATACCTGTGCCAACTTCCTATATGGTGGCAAAGAGCAATTACAACTTCGAAGGAGGATACGAGAATGACACACAAGCAGGTATGCTTCATGTGGCTGACCACCATGTGGCTCCGGGAAAGAAACAATGGACATGGGGCAATGGCGATTTCGGCCGTGCCTGGGACAGAAACCTCACCGACGAAGATGGCCCTTACATTGAGCTTATGGCTGGCGTGTTCACAGAAAACCAGCCAGATTTCTCATGGCTCATGCCATACGAGGAGAAATCCTTCGTGCAGTATTTCATGCCTTACCGCGAACTCGGCATCGTAAAGAATGCCAGCAAGGATTTCCTCATCAACATTGACGAGAAGTCGTTTAAGATTTTCGCCACAAGCAAGCAAGAAGTGAATGTCGTGCTGAAAAACAGCGTGACAGGCAGCATACTCTATGACTCAACAGTCGTCATCTCTCCTGAGAGCATTCTCCAGGTACCTATTGACACTACAGAGGATGAACTGAAGCAGCTAAGGCTGTATGTCATCAAAAACGGCCGCGTGGCTCTCTCTTGGAAACCAGAATCTGACGAGATTAAGCCAATCCCTGACGCAGCAGAGGCAGCTCTCCTGCCTGACGAGATAAAGACCAACGAGCAGCTGTTCCTCACTGGCCTCCACCTTGAACAATACCGCCACGCCACATGGTCAGCACTCGACTACTACGAGGAGGCTCTGCGACGCGACCCTCTTGATGTGCGATGCAATAACGCTGTCGGACTTTGGTATTTCCGCAGAGGACGCTTCGCAAAAGCTGAGCCATACTTCAGAACAGCAGTAAAGACGCTGCAGAAGAGGAATCTCAACCCTTATGACGGCGAACCGCTCTACAACCTCGCTCTATGCCTGAAATATTTAGGACAGTACGACGAGGCATACGACTGGTTCTACAAGAGCACATGGAATGCAGCATGGCAGCAGGCTGGATTCTTTGCATGCGCCCAAATAGCTGCAATGAAAGGCGAATGGGAAGATGCTCTTATGCTTGTTGACAAGTCGCTCATCAACGGATGGCACAACCACAAGGCAAGAGGTTTGAAGGCGCACATCCTCAAACAGCTTTGCGCCGAGGAGTTTGACGTCTTTGCTGAGGAGTCTTTGAAAATCAACCCGTTCAACTACGCCATACTCTACGAGCAGGATAGGATAGACGAGATGAAAGAACTCATGCGCCATGACTCCAACAACTATGACGAACTCGCACTCGACTATGTTGCAGCAGGACTTGAGGATGTGGCACTCGACATCTGGAACATTGCTATAGAGGAGAAGGCAGCAACGGCTTTAACATACTATTACATAGCTTGGATAACAGGAAACGAGCAAGACATAAAGGCTGCATCCGAACAAGATATCAGCTTCTGCTTCCCTAACCGTCTCGAAGCCGTACAGGCATTGTCGGCATTGCCAAACGACAGCAACGCTATGTTCATGCTCGGCAATCTGTATTACGACAAACGCCAGTACGACATCGCCAAAGAATGCTGGGAGAAGTCAGAGAAAATCAACCCTGCCCTGCCTACTGTACACAGAAACCTCGCTCTGCTGTATTACAACAAGGAGCATGACACCGACAAGGCTGTCATGGAGATGGAGATGGCATTCACTCTCGACCAGACAGACGCAAGAGTGTTCATGGAGCTTGACCAGCTGTACAAGAAATTAGAGAAGCCTTTTGAGGAGCGTCTGCAGAATTATGACGCGCTCCCTCACATCATCTCTCAGCGTGACGACCTCATACTTGAGCATGCCACAATCCTCAACCAGCTTGGCAGACACGAAGAGGCGAAGGACATCATCGACAACCATGTCTTCCACCCATGGGAGGGAGGCGAAGGCAAGGTGAGCGGACAGTATCAATTATGCCGACTCGAAATTGCCAAGGCTCTGATTGAGAAGAAAGAGAATATCACACGCGCCATACAGCTTCTTGAGGAATGCCTCATCTTCCCTCACTCTCTTGGCGAAGGCAAGCTGTACGGAGCACAAGATAATGATTTCTACTATTATCTCGGAAAGGCTTTCGAACTGAAAGGCAAAGATTTCAAACGCAACAATCAAGACTACGAAGCAGAACGTATCTTCAACAAGGCAAGCAAGATGTTCCGCCTCGGTACAGCAGGGCCTACTGAACCTGCAGCTGCCCTCTATTATAACGATGCAAAGCCAGAGAAAATCTATTATGCCGCTCTCTGCTACAATGCATTAGGCGACGAGGAGAAGGCAGCAGCTCTTTTCCATAAACTTGTAAATTATGGCAAGCAGCATTACTTCGATAAGGTCAAGATGGACTATTTCGCAGTTTCACTTCCTGACCTTCTCGTATGGGAAGAAGACCTGGACATCCGCAACCGCAAACATTGCGAGAGCATGATTGCATTAGGAGAGAAAGGTTTGAAAGCTGTCGCTGTTCAAGAATAATCTTACTAAGTAAAAACACAAAAAAAGGACGAGGATGTTCAATTAGCATTCTCGTCCTTTGTATTTCTATTGCGATAGGCGCGCGGCGACATCCCCATGTGCTTGGCAAAGAGACGCGAGAAATAATACGAATCCTCAACGCCAAGCTTATAGCATATCTGATTTATCTTCATGCTGGTATTGTCCAGCAGATAACAGGCATCCTCCACTTTCATCTTTGTGAAATAAGCAAGAGGAGCCATACCCGTCTGACGGTGAAACACCATAGAGATGTAACTTGCACTATACCCAGAATAGCGTGAAAGCATCTCCATCGTAAGATGCTTCTCCTTATTCTCCTCCATAAAATGGATGATGGCATCCACCAACCCCTCTGCACCCGCTGCATCATCACCGCCTACCGTCCTTGCCTCTCTGTACTGGTTCACATAACGCAGCGAACCGAGATAATAATGGAAAAGAGCAGAGGAATAGCACAGATGCTCCTGCGAGAAGCCACGGTTCAAGGTGCTGAATATCTCTTCAAAAATATTCTGCCGGTTTGAGATGCGAGAGTGTATCTCTGGCTTTATGGCTTTCGGAGTTACTGCGTCGTCAGCATAGCATGGAGCAAGCGACCCATTGAAATGTATCCAATAGATTGTCCATGGCTCATCCTTATCCGCACCATAGCGGTGAGCACTTCCATTAGGTATGATAAAATAATGGTTGGATGTCACCTCGTGGCATACACCATCCACCTCATACCATCCTTTGCCATTAACGCAGTAGATGAAAATGTATTGGGCGATTCCAGTGGCACGGCGCACTTCATGATGACTCGCAGCTGGATAATAGCCAATGTCGGTGATGTGCAAGGCAGAAAGAAGTCTGTCGCTCTCCATCATACGAACCACCATTGGCGGCAGCACTATCTGACGCTCACCCTGAAAGCCCTCCTTCATAAAGCACTATTTCAAGAACACGAAATACACAGCGGCTATCAGACAAAGGAATGCCACAAAGTGGTTCCAATGCAGTTGCTCGCCTTGAAACATAACTCCTGCTATGACTGTGAAGACAACAAGCGAGATGACTTCCTGAATGACCTTCAGCTGCATAAGCGAGAATGGTCCTCCATTCTCCACATAACCTATTCTGTTTGCAGGCACCTGCATCATGTATTCAAAAAAAGCGATAGCCCATGAGAACGCAATTACAGCAATCAATGGCCAATTGTTTGAAACATTCATCTGCTGAAGTTTCAAATGACCATACCAGGCAAGTGTCATAAAGATATTGCCACCTACAAGAAGCAATATAGTATAAACTCCATTCATTATTTTACATTTTTACGAGTACAAAATTAGATAAAATACAGCAACCGCATTCATTTTTGTTAGCAGATATTTGTGTTCTTGTGATTTTTACTGTATTTTTGTGGCATTATTCACAATAATTGTAAAACAACAATTACTAAATCAAATCATATTTACCAATGAGCACAAAACAAAAACGCTACTTCCTCTCTGAGGATGAGATACCAACACAGTGGTACAACATTCAGGCAGACATGGTCAACAAGCCACTGCCTCCTATTCATCCTGCAACTAAGCAGCCTCTGAACGCAGAAGACCTCTACCCTATTTTTGCAAAGGAACTCTGCCATCAGGAGCTCGACAAAGAGAACGCATGGATTGACATCCCAGAAGAAGTGCTTGAAAAGTATAAGTATTACCGTTCAACTCCGCTTGTACGCGCTTATGGACTTGAGGAGGCTATCGGCAC
Organism: Bacteroidaceae bacterium; assembly: GCA_024401215.1. Classification (GTDB taxonomy): domain Bacteria; phylum Bacteroidota; class Bacteroidia; order Bacteroidales; family Bacteroidaceae; genus Minthosoma. The sequence goes on along the minus strand of JAKSLL010000017.1, from coordinate 9,917 downwards.
AAAGTGCCACATCTATTTCAAGAACGAGTCTGTATCGCCTGTCGGCTCACACAAGCTCAACTCTGCTCTTGCTCAGGCTTACTACTGCAAGCAGGAAGGCATCACAAATGTGACAACAGAGACAGGTGCCGGACAGTGGGGATGCGCCCTCTCATACGCTGCCAAGGTGTTCGGTCTTGACGCTGCCGTCTATCAGGTAAAGATTTCTTACGAGCAGAAGCCTTACCGCCGTTCTATCATGCAGACATACGGCGCACAGGTCACTCCTTCTCCTTCAATGTCAACACGCGCAGGAAAGGACGTGCTCACTAAGGATCCAAACAATCAGGGCTCTCTCGGTACAGCCATATCAGAAGCTGTCGAACTTGCTATGACAACACCAAACTGCAAATATGTACTCGGTTCTGTGCTCAACCATGTGGCTCTCCACCAGACAATAATAGGACTTGAGGCAGAAAAGCAGATGGAGAAGGCGGGCGAATATCCTGATGTTGTTATTGGATGTTTCGGCGGTGGTTCTAACTTCGGCGGTATAAGCTTCCCATTCATGCGTCACAAAATCAAGGACGGCAAGAACACTCGCTTCGTCGCAGCAGAGCCAGCAAGCTGCCCTAAACTCACTCGCGGTGTGTTCCAGTACGACTTCGGAGATCTTTCAGGTCTCACTCCACTTCTCCCAATGTACACACTCGGCCACAACTTCATGCCAGCAAACATCCACGCAGGCGGTCTTCGCTACCATGGCGCAGGCATGATCATCTCACAGCTCCTCAAGGACGGACTTATGGAAGCTGTTGACATCAAGCAGAGCGAGACATTCAAGGCAGGCCTCCTCTTCTCTAAGGCTGAGGGCATCATCCCTGCACCAGAGTCTTGCCATGCCATTGCTGCTGCTATCAACGAGGCAAAGAAGTACGACGAGGCAGGCGAAGAGAAGGTAATCCTCTTCAACCTTTCTGGTCACGGTCTCATCGACATGACTGCTTACGACCAGTATCTCGCTGGCTCACTCCAGGACTATGAGGTAACAGACGAGGATGTTGCAAAGAACATCGCCGAACTTGAAAAGGTTATCTAATAAGTAATGACGAGACAATAAGGAGGGAACTCCGCATCGATTGATGTTCATAATTATTCATGAACACCTACATAATAGAAAAGTCCATCTTTCTTTTTGCAGAAGATGGACTTTTTTATTTTTAAAGTGTGTATATTTGTATCGAATTACATAATTCAAGCAGATGCCAGCGTTTTGCGAAGCATCTGAAACAATCCATATTAACCCAAACAGCTTCTTATGAAAAAAACATTTATAGCAGGATTGCTGCTCTCTGCCATGTCAATGACAACAGCCAATGCGCAAACTTTCACATTCGGAACTAACACAAATCCTGAGGGAGTGAAGTTTGAAGTTGACAGAAATGGCTTTATCATCGACGGCACACACAAACTTCCTGTGATGGGAGAGATACACTACGCCCGTGTGCCTGAGAAAGAATGGAGACGAGAAATCCAAAAAATGAGAGCAGGAGGCATAACTATCCTGTCCACCTATGTGTTCTGGATTCACCATGAGGAAGAAGAAGGTGTATGGAACTGGTCGGGCAACAGGAATCTGCGCAAGTTCATAGAGACATGCAAGGAAGAGAACATGCCCGTTGTGCTGCGTATCGGCCCTTTCTGTCACGGTGAAGTGTACCAGGGAGGATTCCCCGAATGGCTTACCAACAAGGCAGCAAAAGACAGCAAGCAGTACAAGCTCCGCTCTATGGCGCCTGGATTCATAGAAGAGACGAAGATTCTCTACAACAACATCTATGCGCAGGTCAACGGTTTGCTCTGGAAGCAAGGAGGCCCTATCGTTGGCGTGCAGATAGAGAACGAATGCCGAGGTCCTTGGAACTACTACATGACTCTCAAGGACATAGCTGTGGAGGCAGGATTCGACACTCCTTTCTACACCCGTACTGGATGGCCAAAGCTGAATGGCACAGAAGAGTTCGGCAAGATGCTGCCACTCTATGGCGATTATGCTGACGGATTCTGGGATCGCACTCTCGATGATATGCCAGGAGATTACAAGAAAGCTTTCATCATGAAAGACACACGCCTCTCATCGGTCATCGCCACAGAAGCACTTGGCAAAAACCAAGACACAACAATGGAGGCGAAAGATCTGCAGTATCCATACCTGACCTGCGAGCTCGGAGGCGGCATGATGCCATCCTACCACCGAAGAATAAACATTTCTGGCAATGAGGCTTTCCCTCTCGCTGTATGCAAAGTTGGAAGCGGCAGCAATCTCCCAGGATATTACATGTATCACGGAGGAACAAACCCATACAACCCTGCGCACACGATGGCAGAAACACAGGCAACATCTGTCACCAACTACAACGACATGCCTTACATGACATACGACTTCCAAAGCCCTCTGGGCGAGATGGGACAGCCAAACAGCGAAGCATTCCACCAGACACGCTGGTTCCACCAATTTCTTGCCGACTGGGAGGAAGAACTCAGTTTGATGCCTGTCGATTCCCTCTCCGAACACTACGCACGCAGAGGATGCTTTGTGTTCAGAAATGACTATGTAAGACTCCTCAATGAGAACGGCTCTGCCTCTGTATGTCCTGATGGAATGAAGTGGGAAGGGATGACTATCAGTTCAACAACTGTACAGCCTTTCGCCAAAGCAGACGGAAAACTGTATCTCATCCCGGTGAAGGGTGCAAAGAGCTACAAGATAGCCATCAATGGAAAAACTCACAGCATCAAACCCGACAAGGAAATGACAATTGCAGGAAAGGGTATCATCCTGCTCTCTGACAACAAAGCAAGACGGGCATTCAAGATAGATGGCAAGATGCATTATGCAGAAAGCAACGGCATCCTCTTCAAAGACGGCAACCGCATCGTTGAAGAGGTATGGGAGACATTGCAAACTCCTGTGACTTCCGTACTTACCAGCGAGACATCAGGACTTCGCTCCGTATCTATGGGCTCTCAGAAAGTAGCAGCAATGCCTGTAGAGAGTGATTTCAACAACGCCTCCACTTGGAGCATCACAAACATCGACGAACTCAACGCTAATCTCGACCTCTATCTGCAGATTTCCTACAAAGGCGACGTGGCACGCATCTATGCTGACGGCAAGCTCATAGAAGACAATTTCTGGAATGGCAAGCCAATGCTTGTGCGCGTCAGCGACCTCATAGGCAAGAAGGTAGAACTTAAAATCCTTCCATTAGGCAAGTCCTACCCTATCTACCTCCAACAAGAGCAGAAGGCAATTCTCGACAATGCCGCAGGCAATCAACTCCTCTCGCTCGACAGCATAAAGGTGATACAAAGAAAGGACAATTATTAAGTGAAGCAAATTTGCAACTTGCTCGCATTGGGTAGTAAAAGCGGAGTTAAAGAGGAGTTTTCCCTTCACTCGGAGTAAAAGTGACGACACCATATACAGACATTCGTCCCTTTAACTCCTCTTTAACTCATCTTTAACTTCCCTTTAACTCCACAACAAATGTTAGTTTGTATGACTTATGCAGTAATTGCCCAGCAGCACAGCAAGAATGCCAAATACAAGACTGAGCACCACATACAAACAGAATAACAGCGTATTGCCATTGCGGAGCAACGACAAACTCTCGTTTGAAAAAGTGGAGAAAGTGGTGAAGCCGCCGCATACCCCCACGGTAAGCATAAGCTTGACGTGTTCACTCATACCTGTCTTTGCAGCCAAACTGCCAAACAAACCAATAAGAAGACAACCCACCACATTCACACAGAATGTTGCCCATGGGAATGCCGTGGTGTTGTGGCTGCTAATCAGCATTGAGCATAAATAACGAAGCACGCTACCTATACCGCCACCAACAAATATCATTATAACCTCTTTCATTTCTTTATCATTTAAAGTCGATTACCTACTTATCAATCCTCATTATCAATTTCTGCATGAACATTGCTGATTAAAACCCTTCCGCTTCTTTTATCTCCACCCCCCTCAACGACCTCAACGAGGGATACCTGTCTCGTCAAGGCGTAAAGGCGATTATTTCCATATCAAACAATTTAAATCTTCATTTTGAGTGTAAAATTATCACATTTTTGTGTAAGAGACAAACTTTATCCCATTTTTCCACAACAGCATCATTCACAATTATTCAATCTGTACGCTGATGAACGTTGCATAAAGCTTCTTGTTGATGATGTGGCGGTATATGCCAACTTTATAAACAACAATAATCTGAAGAGTAAGCTCGCAACACAATTAACATACCTTATTTATAAAGAAGGGTATCCTCCTCAGTGGGATCACGAGGTGTTCCAAAAGGTTCTTGAACAGGTGAGCAACTATAAAAGTCACGCAAAGCCAGCCCTCCATGTTGTCAAGAAATATGAGATTCCAGAGGACTCTGGTATCATGATGGCAGCGGAAGATTTAAGGGGAGATGATTTGTATACTCATGTTCATCAATAAAGGATAGTAGGGACAGTTCTTCTATCCGCCAGCTTCAAATGAAGTCAAAATCAACAGCTTCACCTATGACCTCTACGGCTTGACGGAAGATGAAATAGCGATAGTGGAAGGAACAAAATAAAGTGACGTTCATCCATTGGACTTAGCATGATGCCCACTATGAATCTCCCCTGTGCCTATCTCCAAAAGGTAACAACCAACAGCCACAACCGGGCTAAAAACGATAAAATAATGCGTTTTTAGCCCAGTTGCTGGATTGCAGGGAAGTCCTCCTATCTGCTTGCTATATCGACCACATCGTCTATCACCTCTACGACCTCACCTGCGATGAAGTCCTGATCCGTCGCCATAGAGACATCCATAACCCGTGAGTAGTATGAATCTTTTGAAAACTAACATAAAGACTCTGGATTCTATTTGACCTCCAAATTTGTATGTGTGGACACTTTAATACAGGAGAATTGCAAAACAATCAGTATTAAAGTGCCTACTTTCGTTTCTTTTTTGTAATCTTTGCAAAGATTGTTGAAAATAGATTGATATCCGAATCATTTGTTATTTTTACGCTTTTGATCAGACGGAAATTAACCAGACAACAAATAATCTTAAAAAACAATTGTAAGAATGTCATAAATTTCTTACCTTTGTTGCAATTATCAATTATAAAATAATGAATGAGATTCGAGTTATATTAAAATCTCCTCAATTCCAAGAGTTCTATGATTCCCAACCAGAAAAGGTAAAGGAGAAAATAGATTATGTGTTAGATATCATGATCACCCAGAAGGTTGTCAACTCGAAGTTTGTTAAGATTCTTGAGAATACAGAGTTTTACGAAATGCGCGTGTCGTTAGGCAATAATGAGTATCGTTCTATTTTGTTGACATTGGATGCAGAAAGTTTCATAGAATGTAAACAAGCTATACTTCTGAATGGATTTGTGAAGAAAGACACGAGACAATATAAGGTAGAAATTGAAAAAGCAAGAACAATAGTTAAATCATTGGAGGATTAATTATGATAAATGCAGAGAAACTAAGTAAACTTCAGTCAGTAAACAGCACGCTCGACGAGAAATATGGCGAGAAAGGTAGTGCGTCACGTGCCGAATTTGATGCTAAGGCACAAGCTTGGTATTATGCCGAGTTGCTACGTGAGGAACGCAAGAAACGTCATATTAGCCAAAGCCAGCTTGCAAGTCTTGTGGGGAAAAGCAGAACCTATATCACAGCTTTAGAAAAAGGACAGACAGACATGCAACTTTCTACTTTTATTATGTTGTCACGAGCTTTAGGTATGAACTTTTCACTTGTAGTAGGGTAGAATATTGTGGGGCTTTGGCAAAGATTGTTGAAGTTGGAGCTCTATAGCGATTAGAAGAAAAGAGACGCATTCACTTTCGTGAACACGTCTCCTCACCTTTTAATATCCTATTCAACTTTCGCAGCTTGCAACTTGCTCACTTTGAGAAGTTAGAGTGTACCTGCGAAACTTGTATATCTTATTTCAATCTTCCGATAATCTTGTCAACAAGAGTTTGAATGTCACCCTTGTTTACGCTGTTGTCACCATTAACATCAGCAGCTGCATTAGTAGTGTTATTGAGAATAACCTTCACAAGAGCAGCAACGTCAGCGATATTCACGACACCGTCATTATTAACATCTCCAGGAGTAGTAACGGCAGAAGGGTCGTAAGTTTCACACTTGACATCTCTAAATGACAGCCAGTTGATATTATTTTCTGCAGCAATAACCATATTAATTGCAACCAAACCTGTCGATGTTGCTTTTCCATAAGCAGTAAATGTGCCATAACGGAACTGAGGACCATCATCACATGTTGAACCTGCGCAAACATCGACTGTAGCACCTGAATTTATACGCATTGTAATGCCATGAGGGTTGCCCTCTGCACCATCTTTCATTCTAACACGTACGAGAGCAGTAACCTTGTAATCACCTCCTGCTGTCAAGCCATTAATTCTTGCCATCATACTAGCTTTTCCAAGACTTTCAGCATTAGCAACCCAACTCTCGAAGAAAGGAGTAGTCATGCCAGAGCCGTTTGTCTTATTGTCTGCCTCTGTTGACCATGTGTTGACATAGAAGTTTGATGAGTAATCGGAAGTTTTCTTGCCCCAAGCAGAGAGCAGCACATCATCTATAGTATTTTCGGTTTTAGCTCCTGTACCGAATACGCTTTTTGCATAATCTGTTATAGCAGCAGGTGTGAGAGTTCCTGCATTATATGCATTCTCAAACGCTGTTTTCTCAGTATTGAAAGTTGTGTAACTGTCTGCTGTATAAACATTTGTCTTTGAGAAGATGTCATTAATCTTATCTAAGCATGACTTTGCTGATTTATAACTTTCAATAGAAACACCAGCAGCATCGCATGCATTTGTCAATGAGATATAGTATTCATCGAGCTTGTCGAAATCTTCAATAGCAGTATAGTTCTTTGTTGTATTGATAGCATTGTTAAGACCTGCAAGGGCATCAGAAGACATCTTTGACTTAGCAAGTGTGCTTGCTTCTGTGCGCTTCTGCTTAATCATATTCCGATATGAATCTTCATTTACTTCTTCAATGAACTTCAGAGTGAACTCGTCAGCCTTAAACCAGCTTCCGTCTTCTGTCTTTGCGCTGATCTGAAGTGATCCGTCTGATACCATTGCCTCGCAAGAAACTGTTACGCCTTTTCCCTTGCCCGCAGGGTCTGCATTGACAGACGCCTTCACGCCATTAAGAGAAATAACAAGTTTCTTGTCTGGGTCAGAAGCCATAATAGCAATCACTTTATATCTACCTGCATTAAGCCCCTTCACCGTCTGAGAGATTTCATATCCAACACCACCAGCATTCCATGTATTGAAGAGGTAGTTACCTACTGCACCTTCCATGGCATAAGTTGCATTTGATGCTGATTTGGCACCTGTATCACCTTCTTTGTTTACTGTCCATCCTGTGACATCACCAACTTCGAAGCTTGAATTTGCGATAAGATATGTCATGTTTGCACCTGGACCTTGCGCACTAACAGCCAACTTTGCAGCAGTTTCAACATCAGCCAACTGACTCTTTGTCAATTCAGTGAAAGTCTTATTGTTGTAAGTTGTGTATAGGTTGGCAAGAATAGTTTGTGAATTATACTTAGCTTGTCCTGCAGCATCAAGAGTCGCCTTGAGGTCAATATACTTCTTCACTTCAAGATAGCTGGCAATAGAAGCACGAGCGTTGTCAACTGCTGTTTTAACATTTGAGATGGCAGTCTTATACTGGTCAACAGAAGTATAAGTCTTTCCTTCATAAGTTGTTATGGCATTCGCCAAAGCAGAAGCTACGTTCTTGTTCATCACGCCACTTACACTCTTTGCCTTCAAAACCTCATTTGCAAGATTTGTTTTGTAAGCATCCAGATTGTCACCTCCTGTGCCATAGTAGTAAAGTTCGAAGTTGTCCCATACTGTCCAGTCACAACCAAGGTGAGTTGTCTTCTTCACACCAATCCTTAAAGTGCCATCCTCTACGATAACTGTTACAGAATTCTTATACAAACCTCTTGAGAAAGCTTCTGCTGCTTCTGTCTGTGAGAAAGGCATCTTGCCATAACGACTGACAGCAAATTCATCCGCAATACTCAACAGAGGGACTTCCTCACCATTTGCATATAAATAGGAATTGATCACCTCAGTATCGTTAGCGTGAGCTGTTTCAGCTATAGAGTTAGTATTATCAGTAGTATTATTGTAGCGATAGAAACCCTGAACATGCAGGACATACTTACCGTTAGGAAGACCAGATATCTGCTGATAGGAGTCAAAAGTCTGACTATTGCCACCCCATTTCTCAGCATTTAAACCTGTTGCAAAAAAAGATGAACCAGCATAATTGGCACCTCCATTGCCAAATCCATCAGTAACCCAAGCACTTCTGTCTTGATTGTTACGGCTGAGATGAGCATCGCCAATAAAGAAAGTGGCATCTACTGGGTTAGAATCTGTTGCAAAAGACATAAGAGTTCTCACATCGTCCATAGACAAGAACCTCCACTTTGAAGCATCAGTCACAGTTGATGCTTTGAAGTTCGCCAAATGCATGCCATCAACATCTTCACCTACAAGATACTTGCCATTAATATCTTTAATAGTATAAACACCATCACCTAATGATGTAATAGTGTGTGCTGCAGCCGCCTGGTCAACAAAAGTATTGTCACCAGCAGCCAGATAATCCCTGCCAGCGCCATTAGAATAGTGCGAATTAATTGTGTAGCCAGTACCTGATTCTGCTATGGTCATCTTCTGACCATGATCAGTCGTTGAAGCTTTTGTACCCCAATTGTAAGCACCATTAAGATAACGACCTGACTCAACATTCTGAATGAAATAATCACCAGCAGTAATTTGAGCCTCCGCATTAGATGCGAACGCGCCGATTAACGTCAATACAGATAATAAACGTAATTTGTTCGTCTTCATATTTTAATTGCATTTAGATAGTTATTTCGTATTAAGAGAAAATCACAAACACATAAAGCATAAGCTCTCTGTACGAGAAGGATTGTTATTATAGATTCTAATTTTTAATTCACAAAGATAATAAAAAATATGGAGTCTTTGTATTATGAAAGTTATAAAAAAGCAAGGTTTCTATCAAAATTTGACAGATAACAAGCAATTACGAAAATAAGCATGATTCGAATTACAAACAAAATCTTCAAATGTCACTACTTCTGTATTACTAAAAAAGGGGATGCTGAAATCAGCACCCCCAATATTATTGAGTTTTTATTCTTCAAGAAAATCTTGATGGTCTATATTAACCAGAATGTCTATAATCAGATTACACCCTGAGCCATCATAGCGTTAGCAACCTTCATGAAGCCTGCAACGTTAGCACCCTTAACGTAGTTAACGTAGCCATCAGCCTCTGTACCGTACTTAACACAGTTCTCGTGGATGTTCTCCATGATCCAGAGGAGCTTAGCGTCAACTTCCTCAGAAGTCCAAGAGAGACGCTGTGAGTTCTGAGCCATCTCAAGACCTGAAACTGATACACCACCAGCGTTAGAAGCCTTACCTGGGCAGTAGAGGATCTTAGCATCCTGGAATACCTTGATAGCCTCTGGAGTAGTAGGCATGTTAGCACCCTCAGCAACAGCGATTACACCGTTAGCTACGAGAGCCTTAGCAGCCTCCTCGTTGAGCTCGTTCTGAGTAGCACATGGGAGAGCTACCTGACAGCCCTTCTCGAACCAAGGCTTAGCACCTTCTACATACTTAGCAGTTGGGTACTTGTCAACATATTCCTTGATACGACCACGGTAAACATTCTTGAGCTCCATGATGTAGTCGAGCTTCTCGCGAGTGATACCGTCTGGATCGTAGATGTAACCGTTAGAGTCAGACATAGTCATTGGAGTA
>JAKSLL010000169.1 GCA_024401215.1 Bacteroidaceae bacterium | reverse complement strand
TTAGTTTTAGGGTACCCTACAAATCTTTTTCGGGGCAAATATAGTCACATTTATCAAAAAAACCAAATTTCAGCCCCACTTTTTTCGCTTTTATGCTGAAGAACATAAAACCGCGCGCAAATTGAAATTGAAAGTAGGACTAAGAATATATAATAGTCAGCGAATGAGAAATTGGAGTGACAAACCCAGAGGGTTTAGAGCAAAGATTGGGATGAAAAGAAAAGAATTGGAGCAGAAACTTGCTTTTATGATATAAACAATGTATATTTGCCACGCAGATGTTGTATCATCAACGCTCGCTCTGATAGATGAAAAGATTCAACACAACAGGTACATGTAACCCTGAGGTTCACTACATGGTCAACATAGACAGACAGGTAGAGGCAGCCGCCAAGCTTGTCCGTCAGGGTGACTATTTCTGCATCAACCGTGGCCGCCAGTATGGCAAGACTACGACACTGGCAGCGTTGGCCAACAAGTTGTCTGCAGATTTCTGTGTCTTCAATATCAGCTTCGAAGGGACGGGAGACTCTTCCTTTGCCACGGTAGAAAATGCCTGTGCCGAGTTCCTCAAGATCCTGAAGCTCTGGTCGCGTGTCAACGGCTCGTCAGAAGAGATGAAGGCTTTGCTGAAGGCTGCAGTACCTGTTGGATGCAAAGAGATCAACACAACTGACTTCACCGAGGTAATCGGAGAATTGTGCGATTTGTCATCGAAGCCCGTAGTCGTGATGATCGATGAGGTGGACCAGGCAAGCAACAACGACGGATTCATCAAATTCCTGGGTGTATTGCGTAAGATGTTCCTGTCAAGGACTATGCTGCCGACCTTCCAGTCAGTCGTCCTTGCCGGTGTCTATGACGTGAAGAACCTCAAGCTAAAGATGCGCTCCGAGGACGACCATCAGTATAACTCGCCTTGGAACATAGCCGTTCCGTTCAAAGTAGACATGTTCCTGCCCGCCGATGGCATTGCAGCGATGCTGGAGGAATATAAGAAGGATCATCAGCTCGATTTCGACTGCCATCAGATTGGCCAGATGATCTTCGACTACACCTCGGGCTATCCTTTCCTTGTGAGCCGCATCTGCCAGATCGTTGATGAGGAGGCTTACACCTGGGACAAAGAAGGCGTGCTGAAGGCCATCAACGCGCTGCTGAAGGAGGGCAACACCCTGTTTGATGATATGCAGAAGAAGCTGACGCAGTTCCCAACGCTGTCAGATCTGCTCAAGTCCATCGTATTTGGCGGCCAGCGCGTATCGTACAACTATTACGACCGAGACATCAACATTGCCAGCATGTTCAACTTCGTGACCGAGGAAGACCGTGCTACCAAGATCTCATGCCGAATCTTCGAGACCTGGCTCTATGACTTCTTTATCTCCCTTGACAAGACTTCATCGATCTACCAGACGGGAGAATATGAGAAGTCCCAGTTCATCCACGACGGCCGTATCGATATGCGCCGCCTGATCGAGCGCTTCTGTATCCACTTCAACGAGATCTACCGTCCAGGCAATGATGACAAGTTCGTGGAAGACAATGGCCGAAAGATTTTCCTCACCTATCTCCGCCCTATCATCAATGGCGTGGGCAATTACTACTGCGAGGCCCAGACGCGCAACCTGACACGCACCGATATCATCATCGACTATCTCGGCCAGCAATACATCATCGAGCTCAAGATTTGGCGTGGCCAGTCATATAACGAACGAGGCGAACAGCAGCTTGCCGAGTACCTCGACTACTACCACCTCCAGACAGGATACATGGTCAGTTTCTGCTTCAATAAGGAGAAGCAGCCGGGCATCAAGGAAGTCGTAGTAGGCGACAAAAAGCTCATTGAGGCCATCGTCTGATAGATAATAATTCCGAACACATAATAATCCCCCGCGCTTTCGCTTTTCAGATTGCGCGGGGGATGATGTCACAGGCTCCATCCTGACGCACCAATAAAAATGACGTTGCCACAATGAGGACACTTGATCCATTCATAGGACGAATGAATTAATTCGCTATGCGATTCATAGTCTTGAGAACTCTGCTTTACATCAGCTTCTGTGTAAGTAATCATCTTACGGCATTTCTTGCATTTCTTTTCCATATCTTCTATGTTTTGATTACATTAAACAACCAATAAGTCAATTCTGGCAAAAATGGAATGTATAGGTGCTGCATTGCGTGCGGAAAGTGCCATTCTCCCAGTCGATATCCTTTACGAAAGAACTCTGGTAGTAGCCATTAGGGTATTCAATGACCAAAGGCAATCCCACAGCAAGGGCACGAGTTGTCCCACTATGTGAATTCCCGACTTTCATGTATTCATTTCCGCCTTCAATGAGTCGGATGACTAATCGTCCGCGCTTAGCATTGTGCCATGCATTCCAGTATGCCACATCTCCGGTTTCGTCAATGATTTGTTTCTTTGTCATTTTTTCCCAGCGAATAAACTTATCGCGGAAAGGTTCATAATAATCCATAAGTTCTTTATTTAGTTAATCAGTTTATTTATCTCCTTTTCTGCCGCAGACATCTGACCATCAGCGAATAATTTTCTGTTCGGTAACGACACTGGCACGGTCGAGGCCGCGAGTCTTGCGGTACTCTATATCACGCTTGATGGCTTCGGTGATTGCCTTATGCTCTTCTTCTGAGACTTCACGAGGCAATGGCAGAATATGGGTGGCAGGGATGCGAAGACCATCGAAGAGGAAGTACTCGTAAGCCCCCTTTTCGTCGGCAGCAAGGCTGGCTGTGATTGTGAAGGTCTCTCCGGTCGATGGAGTGGATTTTACTACAGTTAGTTCTTTTCCTTCGTGCTCCTTAATGTGCATGAGTACGATCTTGTTTGAATTAGAAGGATAATACTTTCTACCAATTTGGAATTTCTTAATTGTCTGCATAGCTATTTGATTTTTGATTACAGGTATAATATAGTATGATCTTTCTAAAAATTCAAAAAAACTTGAGATTTTTTCAATGTATTCAGACATTCAGGCCACCATCTACTTAGAGTTTCTGCACTATAATCTTCACGTCTTTAGGCAATTTTACTTCCGACAGAAGTTCTGCACTCTTCACTGTAATTGATTTCAACCCAGTGCAATACTGGAATGCAGAACTCGCAATAGTCATGACTGAAGCAGGGATCACAATCTCAGTCAGGCTGTAGCAACCAGAGAATGCCTGCTGGCCAATCTCTTTCAGTGTGGGAGGAAGTATGACTTTGGACAGATTGTCACAACCCTGAAATGCAAGGTGGCCAATCTTCACAGTATCCTGCAATATAACCGTACCTATCGATGATTCATTATTGAAAGCATATCCCTTAATTTGCTTGCCCTTTACTCGCACCACATACGGAGGCTCACCCTGCACCAGTTCTCTAAGCTTTTCTTTGTCCTTAGCTTCAATCACTGGCTTGCCTTCGTACGTTTCAAGAACGGCATTATCGGGAACACAACTCTTCAGCCTACCTGTGACATAAAAGTCATGACCGCCAGACTGATACGCACCGACCTTGTATCCATTTGGCCAATAAGTATCTTCGTCAATTCTCGCAAAGACTTTCTTAATCTCCTCTTTCTTAACAAAGATAGGAGCATTATACTTGCTCAAGACGAAACGCGTGCCAGATAGCTCTACGCTTAACGATGCACGAATGGATATGCCATCAATAACAATAATAAAGTCTCGCTCGAAGAAAGAATTACGTTCTATGCCATCACTGCAAAATACAATCTTGCCAGTATAACAGGCAACTTCATCAAGGAAATCCTGATAATACCCTGTTCGCTCTATGACAGCAATCTCTGCCATATAACTCTCGATGAACTTATCAAACTTTGCGTTAAGCTTCTTAACGTCACTTATTAGGGATTCTCGATAGGATGGTTTCATTGTTTAATATTTGTTTTACTATAATATTGTATGGGAATGAGTATATTTCGATGCAGGATATAAATAATTAAGTTATGTATTGACCGACTCTAATTTGTCTGTTATTTGTTTAGAATACTTCTGCTCAAATGAATCCATCTGCGTACGGAAATCATTATAGTTTGTTGAATTGGATATTCGGAAACCCGCCATATAAAGATAGCTATCAGTTTCTGCTATTTTCAAATCAACGATTTTGTGCGGGTTATACTCGCTCAGACCATTTTTCTCCTGCTGCGACGTGGTATTGTTTGGCTCCATCGGATAAAAGATAAAGCCTTTCTTAGCATGGAAGCGAAGCATATACATAAGAGTCTTGTAATAGACAGAGTACTTCTGCTCTCCTTCAAGATTCAAACGGTCCTCCAGTCGCATATACTTTGCATCCGCAACGGCTTGATAACCTTCTATATTTCTGACCATACTTAGATAATCCGGGATAATGGAAAGGATGTATTTCTGCTCATCCGTTTCAAAGAGTTTAAACTTCGGATCTCGGGATGTGTAATGGGTAAAATTCTCCCGAAGGACAACAGCAATATACTCCTCCCACAACCATGCGCCATCAAAAAGGATACCATGTACCTTGTCCTTCTCCTCTCCGTACTGCAAACCTTCATGACGAAGGATGCTGACGCAGAGTTGCTGAAGCTGGCGGTACTTCGTATAAT
>JAKSLL010000168.1 GCA_024401215.1 Bacteroidaceae bacterium | reverse complement strand
ACAACTAATTTTTCTCGTTAAAAGAAGTTAATCTAACTAAATTTTATAGTTTATATACTTTTTGCTGGGTATTTCAACGGCATTAGAACGACTGAGAAGTATATTTATTTGCCGATTTCGTCGAAATACAGTGGTTGTTTCGTCGAAATCTGTTTTTATATTCAGTAAAGATGTTGTTATTTTGCAGCGTAAAGCAAATCACTCGATTATCAATTCATAAATAAAATACTATATGAGAAAGTCATTTATCCTAAGTATCGTAATCGCTGCATTGTCATTCATCTCTTCTTATGCAGCAAATCCTGCTCCGAGTATTGACATTATCGGATGTGTAGTTGACTCTTTGACTCAAGAAGGTGAGCCAATGGCCACATTACGCATTTGGAAGGAAGGAGTCAAACAAGATAACGATAAAGCTTCTGCTATGGGCACGACTGACATTGATGGCAAGTTCAGTCTTACTTTGAAAAGTCAGGGACAATACATATTGCTGATCACATCCATCGGCCGAACTCCTATCACAAAACACTTTACTGTTACACGTGGTCAGAATCGTCTTGACCTTGGCCGATTTGAGATAAGCGAATCAGCACAAAGCCTTGCCGATGTCGTCATTGCTATACAAAAGCCTCTCGTGAAGGTAGAAGGTGATATGATTGCCTATAGTGTCAAGGATGATCCTGATGCAAAGACAAACACTCTTCTTGAGATGCTCCGCAAGGTTCCTATGGTGACCGTCGATGGTGATGACAACATCCAGGTCAACGGCAGTTCGAATTTTCAGATATACATGAATGGAAAGCCAAGTCCGATGTTGAGCGGAAGCCCTAAGGATGTATTGAAAGCGATTCCTGCACAAAGTATCAAGAATATTGAGGTCATTGCCAATCCAGGAGCTAAATACGATGCAGAAGGTGTCGGCGGCATTCTCAATTTTGTCACAGACCAGAAAGAAGGTATGGAAGGATACACAGGCAACGTGTCTATACAAGGCGGCAACCGTGTGACAGGCGGCAATGCTTATATCATGATTCAGAAGAACAAGCTGACTATGTCGGTCAATGCCAACGAGATGTATCTCAGAATTCCAGCAATTGATATGACCAGCGTACGACGCAATCTCGACGAGGGTTCTACCATAACTTCTGCCACTTCTACCGAGGGCGGTACTAACATCACCTTTGCTACAGTCGATGCCAGCTATCAGATAGACGAGCAGAATACAGTCTCAGCCTCAGTCAACCTTATGAACATGAATTCAAAGAACGACATGGACATGAAGACAAGTACAGTCCCAGGTAGCGACTATTCGCAGATCAACCGCAATAAGACAAACAATACATCGATCAATGCCAGCATTGACTATACACATACATACAAAGACAATCCGCGTCACACTCTTACTACAGCCTATCGCTTCAGTGCTGCACCACGAAAGAACGATTTGCTTACAGAGTACACAGGCATCGAAATGCCCGACTATGACCGTGTTGACAGAAACAACATGCTGGAACACACTTTACAACTCGACTATGCTCATCCGATAACAGAACGGAATATGTTTGAGGCAGGCGGAAAGTATGTCTATCGTCAGAGTACAAGTAACTCGGATATAATGGACTATGAGCATCAGAACTCAATAGGTGCACTCTATGGAACATTCTCACAGACATTGGGCAAGATGACGCTCAAGGGTGGTCTCCGCTATGAATTCACTTCTCAGGATGTGAACTACAACAAGGGCAACGGCGACGATTTCTCTCTCACCTATCACAATTGGGTTCCTAACTTCACGCTTTCATATGCTCCGACTTACGGCAGCAACCTCTCGCTGAACTATAACATGCGAATCAGCCGTCCAGGTATCTCTGTGCTTAACCCATATCGCAATACACAGGACCTTCACAACATCAGTTTCGGTAATCCGGACCTCGAAGTCGAAAAGTCGCACAATTTACAGCTCACATACAACTATACATCGCTAAAGGCAATGTTCAGCGCCAGCCTGCGCTATACTTACCTTGACAATGGTATTGAATCGTTCAGCTTCCTCGACGACAATGTGCTCTACAGTACCTATGGCAATATCGGACAGCGACAGAATACAGCTCTGAGCCTTTTCGCATCGCTGAGTCTCACTCCAAAAACCCGTTTGACGCTCAACAGTACTACATCATACGTTGACCTGCGTGCATCTGAGATGGGTTACCGCAACAACGGCTTCACACAGATGGCAATGATTAATCTTCAGCAGACACTTCCTTGGGACCTCAGGCTCTCGGCTATGTATATGCTTAATACCCCATCGTATTCCCTTCAGGGCAAGACTGCCGGAATCAATATGCACATGCTCGGTCTCACCAAGACTTTCCTCGACGATCGTCTTAGCATCGGAATCAATACTGTAAATCCGTTCCAAAGAACCATGAAGATGAAGACCACATCAGAAGGCGCGGGCTTTACGAGCGAAAGCGAGACAAAGGTTTCCATGGCTACAATCCTTGCCAATGTCTCTTATCGTTTCGGAGATCTTAAACTCAAGCAGCAAGCACACCGCACAGAGATTGACAATGACGTGCTCGATGTCAAGAGCAGCAACGATCAGATCAATGGTGTTTTCACTCAGGGCATGTAAATCAGCAGTTTTCCTGCAGAATTCCTAAAAACATAAGTTTCATCATCACATTATCTTATTAAAATTAGGAAATCTGCAGGAAGATTTATATTTTTGCAATATAATTTTCTCACTACCGTGTCACAACGCTTGAAACAAAATATCGTTCTGCTGATCATACAGCTTGCAGTCTGGATCATCATGATGCTTGCACCGTCATGTGTCTCCTATCTGATTAATCCTTCGTCACAACGTCATTGGATTTTCCTTTGGCAGTCAATGCAGATTTTGAGTCCGATGTTTGTGATCTACATGATCAGCTTTTATGTTCTGGTGCCTTATATCTTCTTCAAGGGGCATCGGTTTCTTTATTGCGTGGCGACGCTCGCGTTGTTACTACTGGTTGACTATCGGTTCTTCTTCAACGATGTCTCAATGCTGCCGAAATCTTGGCAAGACGGATTCTATTCGCTGATTGGTTCCTCTTTATTCATTCATCTGATTGTAGCGTTCGCAGCCTTTGCCTTGCGTAGCTATCTTCGCACCCTCAGCGTCCAGCACAAGCTTGAGGAAGAACAGCGCAAGAGCACCGAAGCCGAACTCAATTGGCTCAAGAACCAGCTGAATCCTCATTTCCTTTTCAATTCATTGAACAACATCTCGTCATTGACACAGATCGACCCGGATCAGGCGCAGGATGCCATAGCACAGCTTTCAGACCTCCTTCGATATGCTTTGTACGAAAGTAACAAGCCTCGCGTGCCACTTATGTCCGAACTGGAGTTCATGCAGAACTACATCAGCATGATGAAACTGCGCTGTTCGGCACTCACTACAGTCAATGTCGACTTTCCTACAACCTGTCCTGCAACCATAACAGTCGCACCGTTGATTTTTATCTCATTCATAGAGAATGCCTTCAAGCATGGCGTCAGCAACACGACTGCTACTGAGATTAACATCTCTTTGATCCAGGGAACAGGCAATATGGTTTTTGAATGCCGTAACACCAATCTCCCAAAGAGTATGGCTGATCAAAGCGGATCGGGAATAGGGCTTGAGAACACACACCGTCGCCTGGAACTTCTCTATCCGGGCAAATATGAATGGCAGCAACAGATTGTAGATAATGAATTCAGGATTCGCATTACAATCAATGCCTGATATCCGAGTTTCTTCGTCCAACCATCTCCTTGAATCATAGTTATGACTTGTATAATCGTCGATGATGAACCACTTGCGGTAAAGTTGCTTGAGACATTTGTCGAACGCACACCTGATTTGCAATTGCAGGGATCGTTTACCGATAGTATAGCCGCCTTGGATGCCTTGCGCTCCAAGCCGGCCGATCTGCTCTTCCTTGACATTCAGATGCCTGACATGAATGGAATGGAGCTGGCTCATGCTATTGATACACACCGCACGCGAGTTATCTTCACGACAGCCTTCAAGGACTACGCTTTCGAGAGCTACGAAGTCAATGCTTTGGACTTCCTGCTCAAGCCTATCCGCTATGTGAAGTTCCAGGCAGCAATCGATAAGGCGCGCAAGCTGTTCTCCGCTGGACACGCAGCAACCCCACAACAGATGTCAACAGAAACTTTGTCGCCACAAGAGAAGTCTGTTTTCCTGAAAGTGGATGGCGAGCTTCGACGCATTGATCTCTCGAAGATAGTGTATGTGGAAGGAATGAAAGATTATCTTAAGTTTTCCATTGAAGGAGAGAAAGCTCCGTTGGTCACACACTTGACACTCTCTTCAGCAGAAGAAATGCTTCCATCCTCGCAGTTTATGCGCATTAACAGATCTTACATCATTTCTTTACAGCACATACGCAGTATTGATCGTAACGATTGCGTTTATATTGGGGATCAGATTATTCGCGTCACAGAGTCATATCGTGAACGCTTTATGGCTTTTGTGACAAATCATCTGCCTGGATAATCTTATTAGTGGTAAATATTCATGCATAGTGGTGCAAAATTAAGTTTTTTGACATAAA
>JAKSLL010000167.1 GCA_024401215.1 Bacteroidaceae bacterium | reverse complement strand
TGTAAACGGTTTTGCAGACCGGTGACTAAGCCACTCATCCAAGGCACCATTTTGTTTTGCAAAGCGGTTATTTCCGTTTTGCGAGTGCAAAGGTAGCGTGTTTATTTTATTTGACAAAATATTCTTGATGAAATTTCGCTGCTGAACCGAAAAATGTTTGTTATGTTCTCCTTTGTGACAATATATGTCTGATTACTTGCGTAAAGTTGGCGATTTTTGATTGTTGGAGGTGCTTTGAAAATACCTAATGTTTTCTCTTTGTTCACCCTTGCGCTTTCTCGCCTGCATTATTCATAGCTGTGGTGCAAGCATCACTTGGAGATGAGAATTGGAGATAGACAAAAATATACTGGGCAGAGTGGTCTGTGTTTATTTTTGTATGTCGCTGGTGATTTTTTAACAAAAATTTTGTTTGTCTGCCTTTTATTTGTACTTTTGTGACTGATTATATAAGATATAATGACATCGTTGAGATGGTGTGTGGTGGTGTGAAATAATTATAAAACAGATATGTGACTATGAAAAAATTATTACTATCAACAATTTTGTGTTTGTTATGTGCCGTTCATGTGTTGGGATATACATGGACAGATGCCAATGGTACAACTTGGACTTTTGGTACAACGACTTATAATGGAGTAAGTGGAGCTTACATTTCTGATGTTAGAAATTGCCCTTGGGAGGTTGTTGTGCCTGAAAAGGTTTATTATGGAAGTACGGAGTATGTGGTAAAATGGGTGGGAAGGCCTGATGAAAATTCAACTTCTGATGCTCCTTTCTATAATAAAACAATAACAAAAGTCACACTTCCATCTTCTGTTATTGGAGTCGAAAATTCTGCTTTCTCTGGTTGTAGTTCTTTGAGCAGCATCGATTTGTCTTCCTGCACTTCTGTGGGCGAATGGGCTTTCTTTGGCTGTAGTTCTTTGAGCAGCATCGATTTGTCTTCTTGTACTTCTGTGGGCTCTTCTGCTTTCTATCGCTGTAGTTCTTTGAGCAGCATCGATTTGTCTTCCTGCACTTCTGTGGGCGATGGGGCTTTCTATGACTGTGAAAAACTTCATGAAATAGACTTGCCATCAGTTAAGACACTTTCAAATAATGCTTTTTCTGGAAGTTATATATATAAAGTGAATATGTCAACTGCAACTCCACCTGCAATCGGTACAAATAGTTTGGGAAAATATGCTTGTGTGTGCGTACCAAGTTCTTTGTTTGATTCGTATAAAAATGCAGAAGGATGGGGAGAATACTCTTATAGAATAACTACGGGCACGAGCTGCACAGTAGTCTTCGTAACAGCCAAATCAACAGCTTCTGCTCTTCAGACAAGCATAGGAGAAGATGATTTGGACAAGGTATTTTCGTTGAAAATAAATGGTTCAATTAATGGATATGACATATTTGTGATGCGTAACAAGATGCCAAATCTCCACTTCTTGGATTTGACTGATGCTGATATTGTTGCAAGTTCTGACAATTATCGTTACTATGGCGATTATTATACAAAGAAAGATGAATTGGGTGATTATGCATTTTATGAGCAGACAAAATTGTTTGAAGTGAAATTGCCAAAGAGTATTAAAAAGATAGGCAGTTATGCTTTTTATGGCTGTTCAAAACTGTTAAATATAGAAATGTATGAATGCCTACAGTCAATAGGCGAACATGCCTTTTATAATTGTGATGGAATCACAGAGATCATATTACCAAAAGGTCTCCAGTCAATAGGCTCTTCTGCCTTTTATGATTGTGATGATTTGAGAAAAATAACATTCCCAGAAGGCCTCCAGTCAATAGGCTCTTATGCCTTTTATTATTGTGATGGAATCAGCGAGATAATATTACCAAAAGGTCTCCAGTCAATAGGCTCTTATGCCTTTTGTGATTGTTATGGACTTAAAAATGTAGTGATTAATGATGGACCAAAAATTATAGCTGGCAGTACATTTTACTCTTGTGGTGGTTTAAAGTCTATCAAATTACCAGAAACATTAACAACGATTAGAGAGGATGCCTTTACTTACTGTTCAAGTTTAACAGATATTACTCTACCTGCATCGCTCACTAATATTGAAAATGCATTTGGTAGTTGCAGCAGCTTGATGAATGTTTATGCCACAGCCATTGACCCAAAGTCTGTGCCAATCACCGATTCTACATTCCCTAACGACACATATAGGAATGGATTCTTGCATATACCATATAGCGAAACAAATAATTGGCGTGCTACATACGATGCGTACTATTGGAACACCCAATGGGGGCAGTTCTATAACCTCAAAAAATGGGAGCCTACATACACAAATATATCTATTGGCGGTGACTACAACCAGGATGAGGGAACAATTCCAGGAGAGAGCATTGATGCAGACTTTGGCGAGAACTCAGGATACATAATCGGAGAGGGTGCTTCGCAAGACCTTGATAGTGTTGTGATTAAGCACAATGGTACTGCTGGCGGCTCAATCATCGTGGATGGTACTCTTAATATTAATAAGCTTCATTGTGAGATTGCTGTAAAAGCAAACACATGGTACTTCTTCTGTTTCCCATTCGATGTGAAACGCTCAGAAATCAATGCTCCGGGCAGTTATGTTATTCGCTACTATGATGGCGAGATACGTGCAACAAAAGGTTCTGGCGGTTGGGTGAAGCTCGGCAATGACAGAGAATACCTGAAGGCAGGTGTTGGCTATATCTTCCAGACTAACACAACCGGAACATTGAAGTTCATCATCAATCATCCTGATATGAAGGGCGAGGACAAGAAGGCGCCAATAATGGCATACGCCACAGAGAACATGCAGAATGCAAGCTGGAACCTTGTTGGCAACCCTTACCTCAGCTATTTCAATATGGATGCGATGGAGTATGACTCACCAATAACAGTACGCAAAGGTACTGTGTATGAGGCTGTTCGACCAGGTGATGACGACTATCATTTCGCTCCTTACGAAGCATTCTTCGTGCAGAAGCCTGAAGGCGTGGAGTATGTGCTGTTCAAGAAAGAGGGTAGAGAGACATACACTCAGAGCCAAACTGCGCCATCAGCAGCAAAGCAGAGACCATCGAAGATAAGAGTCAACCCTAAGCGAAACATTGTGAACCTCACCGTTTCGGATGGTGAGAACACCGACAAGACTCGCGTGGTGTTCAATGAGGAGGCTGACTATGGCTATGAACTGAGTTGCGATGCTTCAAAGTTCTTCGCTGAATCACCAACAGTACAGCTCTATTCTATTGGAGAGGGCGTAAGCTACAGCATCAATGAGCGACCTGCACTCGATGGCGAGGTTGAGCTTGGATTCCTGGCTGCAGAAGAAGGCGATTACACTATAGCAGCAAGCAGAATGGACTGTGCTGCATCAATCCTCGACAAGGAGACAGGCGCAACTTTCGACCTCTCTGATGGTGACTACACATTCCATTCTGAGGCAGGCACCTTCACTCAGCGTTTTGTGCTTGTGAAGAGTATGCAGAGTGCAGAGGAGACAGACATCAGCAGCGTCAACTCGGATGTTGAGAGTGGAGAAGACTTTGCATTGTATGACCTCACAGGTCGTAAGGTGGCTGGTCCTGCTCAGCGCGGCGTTTACATCAAGAATAACAAGAAGGTGTTTGTAAAGTAAACGATTGCGAATGAAGAGAAGGTTATTATATCTGATTGGGCTGCTCTTCGTTTTGGGGAGCGCCCTTCCAGTGAGGGCGCAGGGTGTTTTTGATCCTGCCCCCCCTGACGAACCGACATATTACAACAAGTATAAGGTGACGGTTACGGCAGAAGGCAGCGCCTATACTTCGGGCTCAGGCACATACAAGGAGGGAACGAGTGTGTATATCAGTACATCAACATCAAGTTCTTCTTACATCTTCCTGTATTGGAAGAAAGACGGAGTGAAATATTCTACCAGCAAGTCTTTCTACTATACTGCCAATGCTCCTGCATCTTTCGTTGCTGTGTATGAGTTTGAGCCTCCTGTGCCTTCAGAACCATCACCAATGTACAAGCGCAGCATCTACCTTACGGGAAGCCCTGCCAACAGCTGTAGCTTCAACTACGACTATGGCAGCAAAGTGTCTGAGAATAGTAATGTTACAATCAGGGCTTATGCCAATACCGGATATAAATTCTTAGGATGGTATAGCGGCAGCACATTGGTGAGCAGCAGTCTTTCCTTCTCGTATTCGGTTGGCACAAAAGATGTAAATCTTGTGGCGAAGTTTGAGTATGACCCGACAGCTCCTGGCGAACCGACATCGGGCAGCGGTCAGGGAAGTGTGGATAACAAGCCGCGTGTGAGAGGCGATGTCAACAATGACGGAAAGGTGAACATTGAAGATGTGAAGCTGCTGGTGGATATTGTACTCGGCAAGGCAGAAGACAAATATAATGCTGGCGATATTAATAAAGATATGTGGATAAATATCGCTGATGTTGCCGAGCTGATAAAAATAGCTATCATTCGCTGATAAGGAGAACTCGTTTTGTAAGAGTGGTTATCTCCGAGTGTTTGCAAAGTAAAATGCAAGTAAAAAGCAAAAATAAAAAAGCGTAACATACTAAAGTTTAGTATGTTACGCTTTTTTTTAGTGGAGATGGAGGGGATTGAACCCTCGTCCAAACAAGGAAGCCATATGCTTTCTACATGCTTATTCC
>JAKSLL010000166.1 GCA_024401215.1 Bacteroidaceae bacterium | reverse complement strand
GAGAGTGATAAACAAGTATTAACAATAAACTGTCCGACTTTTTAAAGTGGACTCATAAAAGTGGTAACTTTGTATTTGCGTTTCTGTAGTCCATCAGTAAATGATAGGTTATGGAGATACAAATTTGCATTCTTGAAAGTTAATGATATGGTGGAGGATAAAATGGGTGTCATTTCAAAATGTTCCACCAATTAAAGGCCTAAAATCAGGCTAAAATCGCTATGTTGTTGATTTTCAAGGAAAGCAGCGGGATGTAGCGCAGTTGGTAGCGCACAAAAAGTTTATATTTCTTAATACTCTACTTTTGTTTCTAACGTCCTATATATCAGTGTTGTGCAATTTTACGAGATTTTTTGATATTTCATCAGTCTGAAACAAATCACACCAAAATCACACCAAGTAATTTTTCGTTCTTACCTCCCTTTCTAATATTAGTCCGCTTTCAAAAGCTCTCTTATCTACTTTCAAGTTTGCTCAAGTCGAGCATAAGCGCAAATTATCGGATGTTTCGTCGTAAGTAACCGAACAGATCTCCAACAAACAACCGAACAGACTATCAATTAATAACCGAACAAGCTGTCAATTAATAACCGAACAAATTATCGTCAAACAACCGAAAATAGCAAAAAATGTTTGGTGGAATGAGATAAAAATAGTATCTTTGCACTCAAAATATTGAATTATGGCAAAGTATAAACAACGAATAGCAGATAGAATTCTTGAACGAAAGGTTCTGGGTAAGGGTGCAGTATTGATAGAAGGTCCAAAATGGTGTGGCAAGACCACCACTGCCAAACAACTTGCCAAGAGTGTTCTTGATTTAGGAGATTCTACAATATTGAAACAAAGTTCGGGGCTTATTGAGATAAGCCCTAAGACTCTCTTGGAGGGTGACACTCCAAGGTTGATTGATGAATGGCAAGCACTCCCTCCCATATGGGATTCGATACGTAGTGAAGTGGATAGGCGTGGTGAACCATCGCAGTTTATTCTTACAGGTTCATCCGTTCTCCCTGAGGCAGATGAGACTGTTCATAGTGGAACCGGAAGGTTTGCAACAATCAAGATGCGCCCGATGAGCTTGTATGAGTCAGGAGAGTCAACAGGAACCATAAGCCTAAAAGATTTGTTTGAAGGCAAGTCAATAGATGTACAACAAAACGACTTGAATATTGAGGATATTGCTTTTCTTACCTGTCGTGGAGGATGGCCATGGGCTACAATCATATCAAAAAAAGTAGCACTTGACCAAGCTTTTGACTATGTGGATTCAGTCTTCCAAAGGGACATACAGCGCGTTGACAAAGTGAAGCGTAGTGCAGAACGAGCAAAATTACTCCTGCGCTCTTATGCCCGAAACATTTCTCAGCAGGTATCATACGGCACGATTAGAAAAGATATGCTATCTAATGATGCCAGCACATTGGATGAAGATACTGTTGCTGATTATATCAAAGCTCTGAAAAAACTCTTCGTGATAGAAGACCTTGCTGCATGGAATCCAAACATACGAAGCAAGGCTGCCATCAGAACCAGTGACACTCGTCATTTCGTTGACCCAAGTATTGGAACGGCAATATTAGGTTTAGGACCAAAAGACTTGATTAACGACCTGAAGTCCTTTGGATTCTTTTTTGAGGATATGGTTGTCCGCGATCTGCGTGTCTATGCAGAAGCACTGGATGGCGAACTTTATCATTACAGAGACAGTAGCGGACTTGAATGTGACACCGTTCTCCATAGACGCAACGGCAGCTATGCCCTCATGGAAGTAAAGCTTGGCGGTGAGCAGAATATTGAAGATGGAGCTAAGAGTATGTTGTCATTAGCAAAGAATATCGATACCGACAAAATGCCTGCCCCATCCTTTATGGCTGTTATCGTTGGCGTAGGGCAGTATGCCTACCAGCGAAAAGACGGAGTCTATGTTATCCCCATTGGTTGTTTGAAGGACTAAAGGTATTCTACCATCACAAGTTCATTGATACATGGAGAATCTACAAGACAAATATGATGCACTACTTGCAGAAGTGGAAGAACTTCGTAGGGAGAATGCAGAAATGAAGAAACTTTTGTTTGAACATGGACTTTCATACGTGCCGGAATCCTCCAAACAAAAGGCAAGTTTTGTTTCGCTGTATTCTCCGATTACTTTCACTTTCCCGCCTGTTAGTCTCAATGCAGAACAGCGTATTGCTTTATTCCGAAGTCTTTTCAGAGGACGTGAGGATGTGTTTGCGCGTAGGTGGTATAGCAAGACAACGGAAAAGGGTGGTTATCAACCCGTTTGCATTAATGAATGGAGGCGAGGCATTTGCGACAAGAAGAAGTTCAAATGCGCAGAATGCCCTAATCGGAATTTTGCTCCACTTGGTTACCATGATATCTACAGGCATCTTGCAGGGAAGGATGAGAACGGGTGTGATGTAATTGGCATCTATGCTATTATGTCTGACAATAGTTGCGCTTTCCTTTGTACGGATTTTGATGGTAAGTCGTGTGAGCACGGTTACAAGAATGATGTGCTTGCATTCGTGGGAGTCTGTAAAGATTGGAATATCCCTTATTCCATAGAACGCTCACGTTCTGGCAACGGTGCACATGTATGGATATTCTTTAAGGGAACGATACCTGCGTATAAGGCAAGGCGTTTAGGCAACGCAATCCTTACTGAGGCAATGAACAGAGATGGCAGGTTATCCTTCAACTCATACGACAGATTCTTTCCCAATCAGGATATGATGCCAGAGGGTGGATTCGGAAACCTCGTGGCATTACCATTACAGGGAAAGGCTCGTAGGCAACTTAATAGTGTCTTTGTTGATGATGAGTTTCAGGCATACAAAGATCAATGGGCGTATTTGTTTCAAGTAAAGAAGATCAATGAGGTGCAAGTGGACAGTTTGCTTTCGTTGTACGTTGTCGATGACCTTAGCAATCTTACCACATCTTCGGAGTCAAGACCATGGGTAACTCCAATACCACAAAGCATTTCGTCAGCAGATTTCAAAGGTACAATAGAGATAACGAAAGCTGATAAGATTTACATTCCATTGAAGTCCGTATCAGCGAAAGTTGTAAATCATCTCAAGCGCATAGCTGCATTCAAAAATCAGGAATTCTTCAAGAACCAGGCTATGCGTATATCAACTTTTGGTATTCCAAGAATCATTTCGTGTGCTGACTTTACGGATGAATACATTTGTATGCCACGCGGTTGTGAAGAAGCAATAATCAAGTTGTTTGATGATTATCATATTCGCTATAGCATAACGGACGAAACGAATCATGGTACTGCAATCTCCGTGAGTTTCAACGGCAAGGAACGAGAAGAGCAGATGGATGCTATCAATGCGCTATTACCACATACCAATGGTGTTCTTCATGCGACAACAGCCTTCGGCAAGACAGTGACAGCAGCCTCTATAATAGCACAAAAGAAAGTCAACACACTCATACTTGTTCACACAAAGGCTTTGCTTGACCAATGGCAACAAAGACTCTTAGAATTTCTTGATATTCAATACGAAGAACCAGAAACACCAAAGAAACGTGGACGTAAGAGAGCGTTCTCTCCTATTGGTTGTCTTGACTCAACGAAGAATACGCTTCACGGCATCATTGATATTGCTCTAATGCAGTCATGCCTTGATAATGGAGAAGCAAAACCTTTCGTACGAGATTATGGAATGGTAATAGTTGACGAATGTCATCATGTGTCATCTGTTACCTTCGAGAACGTACTGAAATCAGTCAATGCACAATACGTTTATGGTCTTACTGCTACACCTATCCGCAAGGATGGTCGTCAGCCAATCATTTTCATGCAGTGTGGTCCTATCCGGTTCTCGGCAGATGCCAAGAGCCAGATTGCCAAGCAGTCATTCCAAAGATATATGATTCCAAGGTTTACGTCTTTCCGTTCCCTCACAGAACCTAAGACCTTCAACAACATCAAGCAGGAAATAGCTATTGACGAGGTTCGTAATAAACTGATTGTTGAGGATGTATGCAAAGCATTGGATTGCGGACGAACTCTTATCCTCATGACAGACTTAACTTCGCATGTTTCTGTTTTGGCAACGATGCTTGAACCTCACTGCAAAAATGTTATCAGTCTTACAGGTACAGGTTCTGCAAAAGAGAAAAAAGAAACATTACTTCGTTTACAACAAGCGCCAAAGGAAGAACCATTAGTCATTGTGGCTACGGGTAAATACGTGGGCGAAGGTTTTGACTATCCACGTCTTGATACGCTCTTCCTTGTATCACCTATCTCATGGAAAGGTCGCTTGCAACAGTACGCTGGACGATTGCACCGAGAGTGTGAAGGGAAAAAGGACGTGCGCGTATATGACTACATCGACATCCACGAACCGATGTGCGATAGCATGTATCATAAGCGACTCAACGGTTATGCCTCTATCGGTTACACTACAATAACAAAATCTGCTCCTACATTGTTTGATGACCTTGGAGATATTGACTTGGCAAATAACGAAGAACAAATATTCAATGGCAAAACGTATTTCCGTCCTTTTGTAAAGGAACTTGCAAAAACTGAACATTCGATAGTCATATCATCCCCAAAGTTGTATGCAGTACAACGCAATAATATAGTGGGCATGCTCAAGGAATTGTCTGCTAATGGAGTGGAAATCAAGATTCTTACAAGAAAAGATGACGAGCAGAGTGATTATCT
>JAKSLL010000165.1 GCA_024401215.1 Bacteroidaceae bacterium | reverse complement strand
AGTACCAGTGTATGATCACATTCAACTTCTCTCGTTCAGCTTCATTCTTCGAGAGTGGTGTTGGTCGTGGCATGGGCTTCCGCGATTCTAACCAGGACCTCGTAGGTTTCGTTCACCAGGTTCCTTCACGTGCTCGTGAGCGTATCATCGATATTGCATCTACTCAGTTCCCTGACGGCGGTTGCTACCACCAGTATCAGCCACTTACAAAGCATGGCAACAATGACATCGGTGGCGGTTTCAACGACGACCCATGCTGGCTCATCTTCGGTACTGTTGCCTATATCAAGGAGACAGGCGACTTCTCAATCCTCGACGAACCAGTACCATTCGACAACAAGCCTGGTACAGAGGTTTCTCTCATGGAGCATCTCCGCATCTCTTTCAACCATGTTGTAGAGAACCTTGGTCCTCACATGCTCCCACTCATCGGTCGTGCTGACTGGAACGACTGTCTTAACCTCAACTGCTTCTCTTGGGATCCAAACGAGTCATTCCAGACTACAGAAAACAACTCTGAGGGTTCAAAGGCTGAATCTCTCATGATTGCAGGTCTCTTCGTCGTTACTGGTAAGGACTATGTTGAGCTCTGCAAGCAGGTTGGCAAGGAAGAGGAAGCTGCTCGCGCCCAAAAGTGCATCGACGATATGGTTGAAGCTGTCAAGAAGCACGGTTGGGACGGCGAATGGTATCTCCGCGCTTACGACTTCTACGGCAACAAGATTGGTTCTAACGAGTGCGAGGAAGGCAAGATCTTCATCGAGTCTCAGGGCTTCTGTACAATGGCAGGTATCGGTCTTGAAGAGGGTATGGTTGACAAGGCTATCGACTCTTGCAAGAAATATCTCGACTGCGAGCACGGTATGGTTCTCAACAACCCTGCTTATACTACATATCACGTTGAAATGGGTGAGATTTCTTCTTATCCTGCTGGTTATAAGGAGAACGCAGGTATCTTCTGCCACAACAACCCATGGGTGATCATCGGCGAGACTGTTGCCGGACGTGGTGAGGACGCTTGGGAACTCTTCCGCAAGATCTCTCCAGCATGGCTCAAGGATCAGTCACTCCATAAGGTAGAGCCTTACGTAAACTGCCAGATGGTGGCTGGTAAGGATGCTGCCAAGCCAGGTGAAGGCAAGAACTCATGGCTCACAGGTACTGCTGCTTGGATGTGGTACACAGTAAGCCAGTTCCTCCTCGGCGTTAAGCCTACATTCAACGGTCTGATGGTTGACCCTTGTCTCCCTGCAGACATTAAGGAATACAGCATCAAGCGTAAGTTCCGCGACGGTATCTTCAACATCTCTATCAAGAACGAGAGCGGTGCACAGAAGGGCATCAGCAAGCTCATCGTTGACGGTCAGGAAGTTGCAGGCAACATTATCCCTGCTACTGCCGGTGAACACGAAGTTACTGTTGTAATGTAAAAAAGCCTCTCCCCCCAACCCCCTCCCCAGCCCCCTCTAACTCCCCCATAATGGGGCGAACAAAAGAGCGGAGTAACATTTTGGAGGGGGAGGAATTACCTTCATATATTAAAAATAAGCTTATATTGATTATAGAAAAGCTTTTAAAGCCCCTGTGTTTGGAGCGTCAGCTTCAAATATCATATTACCTCGCCATGGTTCTTCTTGCCATGGCGATAGCACAGACAGGCAGACTGTTCTTTCCCTCGTTCGAATATATCGGCGAAAAGGCGGAAAACAGTCTGCCTGACGGCTTTGGTACATGCATTTGGAGCAATGGACTACTGGGCGACTTATTCGGCTCCCAGAGCCCTAAAAACGCACAAAAAGACGGTATTTACACCGGAGAATGGAAAAACGGAAAGAGAGAAGGACAAGGAACATACACTACACACGGCAACATCTATGAAGGAACATGGGTTGACGACGACCTCCGACTAGGCAAAGTAGTCATTACAAATCCCGCACCTTTCATTAATTTATCTCGTATTTTTGCCAAGGCTTCTTCCACTTCTCCCCTACTCTACGAAGGCTTCTTCTTTGACCTTCTACCCGATGGAAAAGGCAAACTTACCTGCGCCGACTACACCTATGAAGGTCAGTTCGTACTCGGAAAGCGCAGCGGTTTCGGCAGCGAAAACGGCGAACCTCTCGCTCTTTACGATAACGACGAGAAGCAAGACATAAACGTAATAACAGACAAACGCATCTACGGCATAGATATTTCCCACTATCAGCCTATCGTTAGCTGGGACAAGCTCTATGTACCTGTTGATTCATCATACACATACAACGACACCATCTCAAGGCAAATAGGAATAATTCCTGTATCGTTTGTCTTTCTAAAAGCTACGGAAGGCAAGCAATACTTCGACTATACATACGAGAAGCATTGCGATTGGGCAGAGCGCTTCGGCATTCCGCACGGCGCATACCATTTCTATAACCATCGCATGGCTACAGTAAAGGAACAAATTGACAACTTCACCTTTCACGTGAAACTAAACAAAGGCGACCTTCTGCCTGTTCTTGACATTGAACTTTTCGGCGTTTCTACTGACTCTCTCCTTGTTTGGACCGACGCTGTGGAGAAGCATTACGGCGTGAAGCCTATTGTTTATGCCAACGAAAAGATAGCAAAGCTCTATGTTGACAACACTCGTCTGAAGGAAAACATCCTCTGGCACGCTCGCTACGGCAATAAAGTGGAGCGCACATTCAGCATTCATCAGTATTCGGAAACAGGAAGAACGCCAGGAATCCTATATCACCCAATAGACCTTGACACATTAAGCCAAGGCATAACAGTAGAGGATCTATTATTCAAGTAATATAATTCTACGTTAATTTGACCAGTTAAAAGGCTCTTCCGTATTAGTGGTGCAAAAGATAAAGAGAATGAATATATTAATAAATAAATAAACTTCCGCATAAAACAAAAGATTATCATACCAGCGTGGCATTCTATCGTCCTTCACAGGAACTAGTAATTCCTCTATGCCTTGATATCCTTCTTTTTCAGGCGAGCAGCCATATTGAACCATTGAACCAAATATATGATAATCTATATTGTCCATAGAAATGCGATGGAAGAGATGGTTGCCCACATATTTCTTGACACTATTAACAGAATCGTGAAACTCTTGTATAAAAATTTTTTTGCTTTCGCTCTTTGAGTATTTATTAGTTGGGTATTTGCGCTCGTATTTAAAAGCATAATAAACCGAAATACGACTGTTAAAAGGTGCTATGTAATAGCCTCTAAAGTCATGTTTTGGCGTTTCATGGGTTAAATGCAACTCATCATAATTAATTTCCTGTTTGCCGTTGATGGTATCAAGAGTTTCTGCACGGTCTATGTAATAATAATATTCATTTTCATCGAATTTAATTTCACTAAGTGTCTTAGAATGATGCACCTCCATACGAACATTATGCTCCATTTCTGTTATCAACAAAATGGAAAAAAATGAAGCTGCAAAGATAAAAGCGTGGCATACAAATCGCGGATCTCTGTAATTCTTCTTGCTTATAACGCAAACATATTTGCGCAGGATGATGGAATTAAAGAGAGAGAATACGCAATAGGATATAAGAATACCATCATTGCCTGATTTTCCGAAAGGCTCAGTTATTACAGTCCCGGTTATTTCATACACAATGAAAGACTCTATTACTGAGAGCAATAGAGTGTATAGAAAAATTGCTGTTACTGCCTTCCTTACTGCTGGCCAGCAATGATGATGATAGATTGAATTATTTCTGAACATCTATATCCTTTAACTTCACTTCTCAAAATGCTGGTAATCCTTCATTGTGCGCCAGTCACCACCCCATCGGAAACCGTATTTCTTGAATATCTTTATCACTTCCGGGGTTACAGTATATGGATATTTAGTTTTCCTATCCACATATTTCTCCGCATTGGCAGGTTGTAGAGTTCCTTTTTTATAAGCTGTTTTGCCTGTAGGATCCAATTTGAAGCATGGATTGAAGAGCGTGTTAATATCCACTGCCATGCCTCTCGAATGTTTTGAAAGCGACTTGCTGCCTTTCACCAGACGGTGACAATAGCCGGAAGAGTTATTGTGGCGCATTGAAATCTCGTCATTGGCATCAAACTCATCAATCAGTTTTACGCTTTCTATCGGATATTTCATTGCATAAAGCTCCTTGAAAATGCTCAACACATCATTCGCAATGGCCTTATTGACTATTATCTCACCGCTCTTTATATTTCCCTCTGCATCATAATGCTTAACGCGAAGATAGCGCAAATCCTTAAGTTCTACGCGCAATCCACTCGTAGGATAAGACTTTCCCACTATCCTTGCCTTCACTGCATCGCTGATAGTCTCAACGGAGAAACCATCCGTCTGGGCATTGGCAGCCATGCAGCAGAAAGACAATAATATATATATAAGCAGTTTTTTCATTTACAATTTAGCTATTTACAAACAATTTAGCTATTTACAATTTATTTCACTACAGATTATCCCCATGCAGTTATCTGCATGGGTTTAGATCGTAAATCATAAATCATTAAATCATAAATGCCTATGACATCTCCAGCATTCTATTGATGCACTTCACAGCATCCTTGGCAATATCCTCTGGAACATCAACTGTTGGCCACTCATACTTGAGCGCATTGTATATCTTGAGAAGCGAGTTCTTCTTCATATATTCGCACTCATTGCAAGAGCAGCTTATGCTGCCTTCTGAAATCTCTGGTGGCACTGGAATGAAGTTTACATCAGGACAAGACTTCTGCATCTCATGAAGGATGCCGCTTTCCGTTACAACAATGAACTCCTTCTCCTCTGGATGCTGCTGGCAATACTTCAGGATAACGGCTGTAG
>JAKSLL010000164.1 GCA_024401215.1 Bacteroidaceae bacterium | reverse complement strand
TCTGTTGACACCAATGAGTTCAACAAGAAGGTGATTGATGAACTCTCACCTCTGTACCTTATGCCGTACATTTACTACGGCAATGAAACACTCAAAGCCATCAATAGCACAGAAACCGAAGATCTGCTTACATGGGTTAAGTTTGATAAGGCAACAAACACCCAGCACGTTTATGGTTCAAAGTCAACCTCAAAACTTATTGCTGAGAAGATTCAGAACTTCAAGGACAACTTCAAGTATTACTTCCCTGATGCTGATTGTCCGATACGAGTAAGTGCCATTGGCTTGTCACAATCCGTTGACCTTGTGCGAGGCATCGTGAGCTTTATTGATTCAAGCCGTAAGAAGGGCAACGTGCAGCGCATTGAGATTCATGAGTACGTGGAAGACATGCTTTCTGATACGTTCTTTGAGAAACTCAATCGTCAGTCATCGCGCGACAACATTTCCGAGCTCTTTGAGTTACATAACTTCAACATTGCTGACAAGGATCTCAACGAGATAATTCGTCTGCTGTTCAATCGCGTCAGCTACTATAAGCACACGTTTAAGGATTCTCGCAAGATGGATGAATACAGCCATGTGGCGTTCTACAAGATTGACTCTGGTACAAAGTATTCTCCGCTTCCTGCAAAGAATCTACGTACGGAAACATCGCTCGATGGTCTTGTTTCTATTCCTTCAACAAGCCTAAGCGGTAGTGACTACCTTATGGGATTCGGTACACGTGGATTAAAGGACAACGAAAGCCCTGTTTACCTGATGGCAAAAGACATGAACAGCCTTTATGCAGGATTGGTAAATGGAGGTTTGGCTACTTATAGCCCTGATCAATGTACGGCAAAGAGATACAGCTTCAAGGATGCTGATTTCTTGCAGTCGGTTTATAATAACTCCACTTGGGTGACATTCGTTTACCCAGAGGTGGACATTGATTTCTTCTACAAGCAGAAGAACATTTACGTTGTCCACTATGTTGAGCAGCACTCTATTTCTGCACGATTAGAGAGCATCACCGTTACACAGCACGTCATTCAGTACAACAAGATGCTGTTCAATTCGCTTCAGACGTTCAAGTCGATCATTGGCACAAGCGAGGATTTCAGCCGTAAGATGATCAGCTACTTCAACTGTCTAAACGGTAAATGGCTGCTTGATATTGCCAACAAGCCAGAACTCATTATGCGTGAGAAGATGAGCCTTGTGGCAACATGCTTTGTGATGAAGCACTTCCTGAATCGTACTGACGGCATCATCTGGGCACCTATTGCCCTTGATGAGATTGTACGCGCTACGGGTTCCATTGGAATGACTCAGGACGGATTATTCTCAAAGAAGGATCTTGGTCTTGACGGTCCTCTGTCAGATGACATCCTGATGATGGGCATTCGCCGTAACGACAACGATGAGTTGGACGTGTTCTTCTATCCTGTAGAGGTTAAGGTGCTTGCAGACGATTCTGTAACAAAGGGCGAAACGCAGGTGGCAAACCTCTATAACAAGGCATTGAAAGACGTATTGTTTAAGGGTGACACATTTACCCGAAAGGTTTACCGAGCATTGTTTGCATCGCAGTTCCTCTCTAACACAGAGAAGATGCGTGCTAATGAGCTAATGTCGGATGCCGACTATGAAAAGATCAATGACTCACGTTATGAACTGCTCAATGTGAAATTTAACATCAATGAAAAATTGCCTGATGATATTGGTAAGGCAGCTTTGGTGGTGTATTCTGATGCTACGCCAAAGTCATTGAGCACAGAGTGGATTGATGACGTTCCTGTATGCCACATCCGAATGATGGAATCTGACTGCTACCGTATTGTGGCTAATCCCGACACTCAACTTCTTCAGTTTGTAGAAGAGTCAGCTATTGCCGTAATGCCTCAACCATCAACGCCTACAGCGCCAGTTGCTCCTGCTTCAACAGCTACTGCAACTTCGACTTCAACAACTCCTTCAGGTAGTACGACCTTTGATCCGACAATACCATTCCAGACGGTTGCCGTTTACGATCCTGAGGATGAAGCCGAAGAAGAAAAGCAAGAGGAAGAAACTCCGAAGGTCATTCCGTTGATTCCAAGCTACGATGAAAGCGAACCAATATCTATTGGTATGGCAGCAGAAGGAGAATTAAGACGAATGCTTATACGAGTCGGACATCAAAGAAAGAACGAAAAGCCCATCATCATAGAACCTAATAATCCAAAGATGGTTACTCATCCAAACATTGGAATTACGGGTACTATGGGTACAGGTAAAACACAGTTGCTACGTTCCATCATCGCCCAGTTCTCGAAATCACAAGATTCTAATGTAGGTGGGCTGCCTTTGGGATTACTTGTGTTCGATTACAAAGGGGATTACAACGGCGATCGATTCCTTGAAAAGGTAGGTGGTACTTGTACTTTCTGCAACATGCCTTTCAATCCTCTTAAATTGCATAAGACGAAACGCAATGTGATGCAGAATCTTCCTGCTATTACCGCAGAGGCAATTTCTGACTCACTCGTGAAGTCGTTTGAAAGCGCAGGTCCTGTACAAAGAGCAAAGATTACACAGACGATTATCGATACCTACAATGACTTTGGCATTACTGCCGATTCTAACACGTGGGATAAATCTGCACCTACGATCAATGATATTATTGACAGATACTTAGAGAACAATAACGCAACAGACACCGTTTACTCTTACTTCAATAGTATCAAGAATTTTGGTGTGTTCTCGTCAAAACCAGAAGAGTGTGTTAGCATATTCGAATGGCTGGATAGAGTTCGAGTGATCGATCTGACAGAGATAAATTCCGATGCAGTCAAGTCGGTAGTGGTGTCTTTGATTCTTGATGTCCTCAATAAAGAAATGCTGCTGCTTGGCCCTAGTGAAATTGATGAAGATGGTCGTCGTCAGCTTCGTGCTATAATTGTTGCAGATGAAGCACATCAATTCATGCAGAAAGATTTCAATGCAGTTGAGCAGATCTTCAGACAAGGACGAGCTTTTGGCGTGGGAATGATTCTTGCAACGCAGAACATTTCCGACTTCAAAACTAAGAACAATGACTATACCACCTACATGGCAAGCTGGTTGCTTCACCAACAAACCCCAATTACAAAGCAAGAATTAGTTGGAGCTTTTGGCGCGACAGATAAGAATATCCAGTATTACATGGATTATCTGAACAATGCCAAGCAATTTGAAAGCATCGCTAAAATCGGTGTTGACAACATAAGCCCAATGCATGACTACCCCTATTTCAAACTTATTAAAGAGGATAAACGATTCGTAACAAAATACAAGTTAGAAGATTTGGATTAATAATGCTGAGAAACGATGTGTTTAAGATGTATTCTTTTCGTTTCTTGTTGACAAAAACTGCATGTTTCGTAGATAGATTATGGACAAAAGTAGCATCTCATATGAAATGAATAGATGTAAAGACTATGAATAAAACCTCAACAAATAGTAATGTGAGTAGAGGACGTAAGCAAAATAATAAGCAAAATACAACATCATCCTCTGTTATATTTCAGCAAATTCTGAAGTGGTTGCAGATTGCTGGGGCAATCATTGTGCCACTTTCCATTGCATACTATGTAGGTCACTGGGTTGCATCTATTGAGTATAAAGTTGAAATAATGAATCTCAATCAAATGCATAATAATGAGAAGTCTGAAATGAAAATTGAATACAATAAGAATTTGTTGGAGATTCAATCAAAATATGACATGTTGGAAAAATCATACAATGATATAAAAGATAGGAAGGAGGATGATCATGAATAAGAGATTATTAATATTTATAGGTCATTTGCCTAAGTTGTTTTTTCCTATACTTCTTCTCCTGTCTCTAGTGGCTAATTATGTCAGTGTTACATACATTGAAGAAATGGAAAAGCAAATAGAAGAACGTGATTCTATTATACAAAAATTGACCTTTAGCAATGAACTTGTCAAAGAATATTTTGATGTTATCACAGATTCTCTAGATAATGAAAAAAGATATGTTCTTAAAGAAGAAAAGAGAACAAGGATTGTACAAAAAAACATCATTAAAGAAGTGGAAAGACGTATAGAAATAGAATCTCTGTTCAAACATAATGGGCAAACGATTACAACAGATGAACTTATAGAGCTTATCAATACTAATGATAGAGAGAAGAACGAACATCTGCAATCCATCTCTCAAAGGTACAACACATTGGTAAATGATTATAATATGTTGTTACATAAATACAATTCCACTTGTGATACTCTAGAATATCAAAGAATGACATTAGGTCTTATCAAGAAAAGCTATGATATTGGATATGATTGGTCAAAGGATGGAGGATATTTAAAAGTTCATCTACAAAGTCAAAAGGCAGATTCGGCTTTCGCTCTATTCCCATACTACAAGAAAAAACTAAACTATAATGGGAAGAAGAAATGTTGGGAGATTAGATAGCACAGTATCAAGAATATACATAGTGATAAAATGTCTAATATTTAGCAGTTATATATAAAAAATGAATATGGAAGAATATCTCAATATATTACAGCAACTACTTGCTCACTCGGAAAACGAAGTGGTTGAGTTCAAGAAAGCTGAGAATAGCTTTGATTTTGATGATCTTGGCAAGTATTTTTCAGCCTTGAGCAATGAGGCGAATCTACGCGAGCACCAGTTTGCATGGCTTGTGTTTGGTGTTGATAACAAAACTCATGCAATCATAGGAACTTCATACAAAGATGGTGAAGTAGCCCTAAACAAACTGAAACAAGATATGAGCCAACATACAAGTGATAATCTTGTGTTCCGTGAAATAGTACCTGTAAAACTTGATGGAAAACGTGTATTAATGTTTAAGATACCAGCTTCGCCACGCAA
>JAKSLL010000163.1 GCA_024401215.1 Bacteroidaceae bacterium | reverse complement strand
AAACCAGAAGCCATAGAGAACTTATAGTTTCCGTTGTGCTGACCATACTTGTCCATTCGAGGAGCGATTTCCCATTCTGAACGACCAAGCTGATTAAGATAGCTGGCTGTAAAGCGAAGACCGAACTGTGGATAGAAGAACTTGCCAATTTCAACCTGGAAACTTGGCTTGGCCATATCCCAGAAGTTGCCTGTACGAGTGTTTTCACCCATTGAATAAGAACCACCAATGCTGACGCCGATCATGAAATTCTGAACTTTGTCACCAATGTAATCGACGGTATCGACCTTTACATAGGCTGAAGGATCTTGTCCAAGAACATCAGCATCGAAATTGTCCTGCGCAGAAAGGCAGTTCATCATGCCCAAAGCGGCAAAACCGATAGTAAAAAGAGTCTTTTTCATTTTTATGATGGGCATTTATTCTTCGTTAATAATGAAAATAATGTATGACTTGCAGTCAGGAATCTGAAGCTGCTGGATATGATTCTCATCAGCATCTACCCAGATATCCTCGAGAGGAATCTGCCAACGCTGGTTAAGGATCTTACTGATAGACCATGCACGCTGATGGAAGAGTGAGTCATCAACCTTGTTGCTATTGGTGATGAAGATCTTGCTGCCAGCATTACGCTTGTAGGTCTCTGCGGTCTGGAAGACGTTGTTCTGCTGCAGACGAGGTACCTCCATACGCTCTTCGTCGAATGAAATCAAAGTATAAGTAACATTCTTGGTTACGTCAACATAATTGACAACTTCACCACGATTAGCAAGAGCATCCTCAATGTCATCACGATTCTGCTGAATCTGGCCGACAGGCATCAAATACTTATCCTCAAATGGATTTGCATTCTCGTGAGCAATCTGGTTCTTGCTTCTCAAGTAGTAAGTAACACCACCGAGAATGTTCAAGTGACCATCCCAAAGATGATTCTTCTCACCACCCTTAAGAGTAGAATGCAAGCGATAATCCTTATCAGAAACCAATCCATCGAAAGTATCGTCGAGAACAGAATTCAAGACTTCGAGATTGATGTGCCAACGACGATTGATCTGCCAATCAAGCTGAGCACCATACTGAAGATCGATCATAGTACGAGCAACAGATGCCTTAGGACGCTCTGACCATACAGAAACCATTGACAACTGATCATCAGTATAACCCCAAGTATGCTCAAGACCAATACCAATGAGGAGGCTCCAGGTGAAGTTGCGCTCAGGCTTGTAACCACAGAAGAGGTTTGTCATGTTAGGCATCCACTGGAGAGCAACACCTGCATGATGCCAGTGATAGGTATGGTTATCAGCAAGACGCTCGTTCTCAGCAGGACCATAAGGATAAATAGGATTATCGTGGTTATCGTTAGTTACGGCAGGATCCAAGTAAGCCATATCCATGCCACGAACACCAGTACCGCGACCGTAGTTCAATGTAATACGGAAGTCATTAACTGGAGTCAGGAACTTACCGAAAGAAATGCCGGCAGCAAAGTTGGTGCGCTTCAAGAAGCTCAACTCGCTGTCATAGCTACCCCATGAATTCTGAACACCCAGCAAGAAGTTGACATGCCAGTTGTCAGTAATCGTTGTAGGGAAGATGTAATCCTCACTCTTTAGCATACGGGCTAAGTCCTCGTCTTCGTCCTCGTTGTAGAGAGACTGGAGCATAGCATCCTCTTCCGAACCGCCTCCCATAATGTCTTGTGCAAAAGCTGAAGAACCAGTTGCAGCAAAGAGCAATGCTAAGGCAGCAGGCAGAATGCGTGTGGAATTCTTTTTCATTACCTTTTTAAATTAATTTATTATTATATTGATATTACTTTTCATTAAATTGCGAAATGCGGAGTTAATCGCATTTATTAGTCTTGGATCAAGCGATGCAAAGCTTCCGAAATATATTGAAGTTCTTCTTCCTTGACCCAAGGTCCACTTGGCAGGCACAAACCGCAATCGAACAGTTGGTCACTGACTCCATTGATGTAAGAAGGAGCATTGCGATACACTGGCTGACGATGCATAGGCTGCCAAAGTGCACGAGTTTCAATACCTCTTTCGCTCATATTTTCGATGAGTTTCAGGAGATTTTTTTTACCTTCAACTTCTCGAATACTGAATCCTTCAATCGTAACTGTTGTCAGCCAATAATTGGGAAGAGACATTCCGTCAGCAGGTGCAAGATGAACTTTTATCGCTGGGATGTCTGCCAAAAGCTCTCTATATCGGGTCAGCACCCATTGATGATGCTTGATGTGATCATCCAGAACCGACATCTGACCTCTGCCAATACCAGCACAAATGTTACTCATTCGGTAGTTGTATCCAATTTGTTCGTGCTGGTAGTATGGGTAAGCCTCTCTTGCCTGTGTTGCAAAAAAAGTAGTCTTCTGCTTTTCTTCAACAGTTTTACAAATCAGAGCTCCACCGCCACTTGTGGTAATCATCTTGTTTCCATTGAAAGACAAGACTCCAAGTTTTCCAAGCGTTCCGCAATATGCTCCATTATACTTTGAACCTATTGCTTCGGCAGCATCCTCAAGCACTGGAATATCATATTTCTTAGATATTTCAAGTATCTCATTCATCTTGCAAGGCATACCATAAAGATGAACAGCTACTATTGCTTTCGGTTTCTTACCCGTTTTGCTGATTCGATCAACAATCGCTTCTTCGAGCAATTTTGGATCCATGTTCCAAGTATCTGGCTCACTATCAACAAACACTGGCTGGGCACCTAAATAAGTGACAGGGTTTGCACTAGCAGCGAAAGTGAAGCTTTGACAGATAACTTCGTCACCACTTTTGACATCAAGAAGAATCAAGCCAAGGTGAATTGCGGCAGTTCCAGAACTAAGGGCACAAACCTGATGTTGTATTCCATTTGGCTCGTTGTCATTTGAATTGAGGAAATCAGAAAGATCCTGTTCAAATCCATTGACATTTGGCCCAAGCGGTACTACCCAGTTTGTGTCAAAAGCTTCTTGAATGAATTTCTGCTCGTTGCCACTCATGTGGGCCAAACAGAGATAAATGCGATTCATAACTTGAAACAAGTAGCAATTATTGTTAATTTA
Source organism: Bacteroidaceae bacterium (assembly GCA_024401215.1). Lineage (GTDB taxonomy): Bacteria > Bacteroidota > Bacteroidia > Bacteroidales > Bacteroidaceae > Minthosoma. Next base: position 1,912 of record JAKSLL010000163.1, on the reverse strand, counting down.
ATTCTTTCCAAAAACGATGATACTTCTTTATGTTTGCAAAGCGGTGCCGGCGCTTGCCATTATTGAAGTAATACACCGAACCGACTCGAGGAGAAACAAAGACGTCAGCAGGGAATAATCCGCTAGTCACACCATTGTATGCGTTATCGGTAGCATGAACATCCAACTCAGCAACAATGTCGAGCGACCTTGAAACATGCCAAGCGCCTTCGAACCCCAACTTGCCGGTCCAATACCAGAATCTGTTTGAATGTACCGGGTAGACATCGCTGTACCAACTTCTAACCTTTCTGTCGACATAAAATCGATAGAGACCTCCTCCACCGGCGATGATATAGAAATCAAACCAGTTGCGAGTGTTATACGGACGGAGGCAATTCGACAGATTAAACATAACGTCAAAAGTCGTAATCGCACAGAAGAACTGGTAGTCAGTAAACATCTCAGGAAGGAACTTTTTAGCCACAGCTGATGGATGTCCCATCTGAGAACTAACCCCTCCTGTTACCCTTAAACTCCAAACAGGTGTCAAAGATCGTCCAAACTGAATAGTAGAACTTGGGACTTCGGTATGTAATGCATTATCAAACGAGACATTCTCATTTAATGCTAAACTTGTTCCCAAGTCTATGCCAACAAACCAATTGCCCGGTCCTTCGTAGCTATGCTTTGTATGCTGCGCCCATATCATGGAGGGTGCAGAAGCCATCGCTATCAATAGAACGGGCAACAAACAAAGTCGTAGCATATTATTCATTTTTACCTCGCAAAGATATAAAAGAATTATATAACATGCGCATAACGTAGCGCCCAAAACATTAAAAAAATTAAATATCCTCATAAAAACACGTTAATTGCCATCTATAGTAGCTAATTTGGACATGTTTAGGAAGAGTATTATTGTTAATTAAAAGCTTTGTTAAATCAATTAAAAGAACTGTTTGAAATAAAGAAACCGCAAGTTCAAATTACAATGTCGTCACTTGAATTCAAATGACGACAGAAACAAATGACAAAGAAGATATTCGCTACTTAATGATGCCTTTATCCAGAAGTATGAGGCAATAAACAGTACACTAAGAAGTCAAAGTTCAAGTATGGAAAAGGATTCCTTGTGAACGAAATGTAGTTTTGCAGATTGTAGATGGCTACATCGGGTACTACATGCTGGGATTGCTAATCGTATTTGTCGTCACTCGGATTCAAGTGACGACATTGTAAACTAACATTTGTCTTCACTTGAATCCGAGTGAAGACAATGATAACAATTCGTAGTTATTCACGAAATAATTAACGAAAATGATTAAGACTGAAACTATAAATCGCTCGCCCTATATACGCTTTGTAAGAACAGAGTAATAATGTACATTAACAAAATGTACCCAATTGAAATTTAGCTATATGTACAATACTACTCTTGGTGGCTAAAAATAGTTTTTAGAATATTAATCTACCTCTTGAGAAGAGGGAAACTATTGAAGAAAACCTATATATAAGAACAAAATAACGGATGACAATAATCAAAAATTATTGTGCACGTTCTTCAAAAACAAGCTCAGAAGATGGTATAACACAAACATTCTGATAGAGACCTTCCATCACAGGATATTGTAATGCAATGCCTCGCGCTAGGACACCAACGCTACATACATCAAGTGTTACTTGAAGAGCCTCACCTCCACCAATAGCATCAATGATCCATTCATTCTCGATAGCTGCATAGCGAAGTACGAGATCGATAAGTCTTGCTGTATCCGGAATCAATTCATAAGGAGAAGTCAGATGTCCATCTGTTCGTCTATAAGTATAATTCCTAGTGCTTATATCCCCTTCGAAGTACTCCGTTGCAAGTGTCTGCACGGTGTATTCATAGGTTATGTAATCCTTATCATAGAATACCAAGTTTGCTCGA
>JAKSLL010000162.1 GCA_024401215.1 Bacteroidaceae bacterium | reverse complement strand
TTGCTGCTTCTGCGTCATTGGCACGCTTCATACCATTGAGCTCGCTAATCTCTATGATCCAACCATTGGTTATGGTTTCCACCTTCTCCTTATCACCGCTGGCAAAAGAAAACGAGTCGTTGAACCATGCATCTCCGATGACCTTGAAGAATGTACTTTTGCCGATTCCCTGAGGACCAGGCAATGTAAGCACATTGTCAAATTTACATCCCGGTTCAAACACGCGAGCCACAGCTCCTACGAACCATATCTTTGTCTGCTCTCTGTTCAGAGGTGTATCTTCTGCGCCAAGGTAGTCAATGAGCGAAGTTTCTATGCGAGGTGTGCCATCCCATACCTCTTTACATATATAATCCTGTACAGGATTGAAACTGCGTTCAGTAGCGGTGGTTCTCAAGATTTCGAAAACTTTGTTCTGCGTCAAGTGTAGCATGTAGGTCTGTTCCAGATAATCTTGTATCTTACCCACCGATTCCTCATCAACTTTGTTACCATTGACATTACAGAACATTGGGGTGAAAGACACATCGTCCTGGCAGAAGGTATCAAAACGAATATTGCTCAGGTTCTCATCATTCGTAAAGATCAACCGAAGATTACCTATCGAACGTGCAATATTGCCTCGCGTGTCAACTATCAACAGCTTCTTCCAAACATCATCCATATCACTTCTTCATTGCAGTAAAGCCACCAGCCTTCTTTGCCAGTTCCAGGGCGAGCTCAACATCTACTACGATTTTGCGACCCACCTGTGTGATGGCAGCGTCAATTACACCACTCTTCTTGATGCGGTTTGCCGTAGGGATGCTACAACCGAAAACTTTTGCCAAGCCCTCGATACCATATTCATAATGCTTCTCAGGTACCACCTCGGCAGGTACCTTTGCCGTAACCTTCTCTGTGTTTTGGAGGAGCAAGGTTAACTCCTCTCCAGTCATCATGCATATAGGCTTTGCAAGCAACTGCTCAATTGTTACCAATCTAGTCATTTTTACTCTGTTTGTGGTCCGACAGTTGTACTTCCTGACATTCCGATTAAACTTGATATTCGGTTCATGAACCATTGTTGAAATCCCGTTGAAAGGATTGCGTCGGCAAAGATACAGCATTATAATCTGCTGATAAAAAATAGGTTGTACACGTAAAAATGACATAGTTTTTTTCGTACCACTATTTAACTAATGTAAGCAAATCGCAACAGATTTTTTGCCTTTTTCGGGTCATCAATGCGTTCGAAGCCATTACAATACGATTTTTTGTCGAAATAGGAGAAAAACTCGTAATTTTGCGTAGCGTTATGCACTCTTTGTCGTATATAAAGTATGAATGAGCAAGTTTACATATCATTAGCAGAAGGGCTTCGTCAAATAGCAATGGCGGAAGCGCGTGGCTATATTACAAACGCAGATGATGTGGAAGACGTTGCTCAAGAAGTAATGTTGCGCTTATGGGAAAAGCGCGCTGAGATTCGGAGCGATTCCAAGATGCTGAGGGCATACGTAGCAACAATGGCAAGGAACGTATGCAAAGACAGGAAGGCATCCATTACTTAGGTTTCTCTGGATCACAAAAGACGATGACGAGGAGGTATACGAGATTCCGTCATACGACACTCCGCATAAAAGAATGGAAGCAACAGAATCAGTCACGGTGTATAGGCAAGCACTGAAACGGCTTCCATACAACTGGCAAAAGATACTTGTGATGCGTGGTGAGGACGAAATGAGTTATACGGAAATCGCACAGATACTCGGAACAACGGAATCTTCCGTTCGTGGCACGATCAGCAAGGCGAAAAAGAAAATATTGGAACTTATCAAACAAGAATTATGAAGGCGGAAGAAGATTACATACAGCACTTGTTAGACAAATTCATGGACAACGCTACATCTGTCGATGAAGAGCGCATGTTGAAGGAATATTTCTCATCAAATGGTGATATTCCCGAGGACTGGGCTGCGTACGCTATTCTATTCAGAGGATTCAGTCAGAAAAGTTCCGTTGCAAATAAAAAGCGAAGGTCAGTTTATCCATGGGTAGCAGCAGTTGCAGCTTCTGTCGTTTGCGTATTCCTGTTATATGTTAATGATAACTCACAAGATGAACTTGCTGTGACTGAAGTAGGTTGCGATACTGTAAAGACTCAGATGTCGCCTCAGGAAATAAAGGAGGACAATACAAAATTGCTGGCAACATCAGTTGACATAAAGAAGCAATCGGCTGTAAAAAAACAATCAGTCACTCTCCGACAGCAATTAGCAGACAATCTTGAAGTCCTTGCGTCTGATGAGATTGACGAACTGTCAGATGAACAAATCATGCAAGAGTATATTGCCAACAACTTCATGAGGTTGGATGAGAGAATGCTAATTGAAGAGTCGGGGGAGATAATAACTATGTGCCAGAATAGCCAGAGCGAGCATTTTGAGTATCTTAATGGTTTAGGTCAAATGGTAAATATCGAAGATTATGATTTCTAAATTTAAGTATATTATAAGTTGTCTGGCAGCTTTACAAATATGGTGTGCCAGCATGTATGCCCAGCAAGATTCGATTGTTCTACAAATGGACAATCTGGTCGATGTCTATGAAGAGCTGAACAGGCTTTATCCCTACAGCGATTACGTTACGCTCAAGCAGGGCGAGGTTGCATACTGGATCAATCGTACCATGAAACCTGAATATGATTTCGTGGGTGATTATCAGCGACTAAAACCTCTCATAGATAAACTGAAGGCACTGCCTTGCATCGGACAGAAAGTGATAAAGGAGGGGGCGGATACACCAGCGGAAGGCATTGTGTTTGCATGTCATCCAAGTTTTCGTGATGATGTACAGAGCAATTACGTCGAATTGGTTTTCAACAGAAATACGATACATTTCCTCTACACGTCAAAACTAAAGGAGTCTGTCGTATCATACGAGTCAAACGATAGGATTGCGGATGAAATGGATAGTTTTTTTGCGCAGTACATCTCAAGACCAGAAGTGTTTAAGTTTGGTGTGCAATATGATGGTCCTACGTATCAATATCAGCTTGTCACGTTCAACAATCCTCAGAAACTCAGGCAACATGCCGAGGGTGTAATATACACGGTACCAAACTGTTCGATCGACGATTGGAATGCCATATTTGAAAAGATAAAGGGATATGCACTTGTGAACAATGTTGATGTGGCATGGAACGATGTTTACCGCCATTATGAATCTGTGGAAATTCTGATACAGAGAGCCAGTACCATTCCAATCGCTTTTGCTGCAGCATACAAAGACGAGACATTGAAGTTGTTGCGTATTGAAGGTACAGAAAATTACAACATTGTATTGCCTCGCATCTGGTCGGAAGACACTCCTGTATTTAATCCCAAGAAAAATAAAGATTATTATAAACAAAAATAGTGTATATAATTATGAAGAAGTTTGCAAAACTTTTCTTTGCCGTAATGGCAATGAGTATGAGCGTAAATGCTCAGAATCTAAAGATGGAGGTCAACAACGCTCCCGTAGAAATGATAGAAGTAAAAGGTGGTACGTTCGTTATGGGTGACCATAACAAACAGAATGCAGACGCATTGCCACTTCACGATGTGACTCTCAGAAGTTACTATGTCGGCAGAACTGAGGTTACTCAAAAGCTGTGGACAGCTGTCATGGGCTACAACAATAGTCACTTCAAGGGGGATTATCGTCCTGTTGAAAATATCGAATACGATGAAATCATGCAGTTTATTAGCAAGCTCAACGCAATGTCAGGAGTTACTTTTCGTCTGCCTACTGAGGCAGAGTGGGAATATGCGGCACGAGGTGGCTCCATGAGCAAGGATTATGTGTATAGCGGTAGCAACGAACTTGCAGAAGTTGGCTGGACAGGTGACACAAATCCACAGCACACCACTCACAATGTTGCGAACAAGGCCCCAAATGAGCTTGGTATATACGACATGACTGGTAATGTATGGGAATGGTGTTCGGATTATAATGGAGCATACGTTCCTGGAGCACAGAAGAACCCGACTGGACCTAAGAAAGTAACATGGCGTCAGGCACGTGGAGGTGGGTATAGCCACTTCGCATACTGGAACCAAGTTTGCTATCGAGATCTGAGGTATCCTTCGGGCAAGGGAAATGGATTAGGCTTCCGTCTTGCTATGGATGCATCGAAACAGAACATCAAGGGTATGAAACCTGCTGATGAGTGGTACTTAACCAAGGCGGTTGTTGAAGAAAAGACTGAATCAGCTTCTGCGCGTCCTAACAGAATCGAGGAAAAAGACATCATTGCCAATCCGTCTAAGGATATGCTGGTTGGCGTATGGCAGGCTTGTGGTACTGGTGCTAATGGGGAGCGTATATATGGTGTAAACTTTAAGATACTAGAAAAGGACGGTACATTTGTGAATCTTGGTTTAAAGAACAGACAAAACGCACGGTTCGGTCTTGGTGGATATGGAACCTGGACTTTGGAAGATGGTTGCCTCGTAGAAACCATAGATTCAAAAAGCTCTAACATCTTTAGTGGTAAAAGCAACGCCATGGAGCTTACACTCAGCGACAATGGCAACCTGATGCACATAATATGGGTAAATACGGCTACGGGGGCTCGTACCGATGAGTATTATGAAAAAGTGAAATAACACTACAGTTATCGCCTGTTTGACTAACTTTTCAAGTCATACAGGCGATGTTTTTCTGTTTTCCTGGTTGGTACGGATATACCTTGATACCATTTTTACACAAAAGACATAGAACTTTAATTGCAATCTTTATTTTGCAATATCATAGACTTTTCAAAATTGCACTGTTTTCCCATTGTTTTCCCGAAAAGAAAAATCAGCAACCTACTTTTGTGTGTAAGTTGCTGATTTTTAGCGTGGACCAGCTAGGGCTTGAACCTAGGACCTCCAGATTATGAGTCTGTTAGAATAAAATTTCTTTGTGTTTCAAGTAATTTTATTTTAAATTATATTGCGTTGATTCATAGATATTTTGTAACTTTGCACCCGAAAAGTAAAAATCATGCGAAATGCTATGAAATGGGCTTTGGTGTTCGCAATGTGTTCGCAACGTGTTCGCAAGAACACAGACAGACCCACCCAAAAGTAGCAATAGACTCTTTTAAGAATGGACGCACAAAAGACCTCTCT
>JAKSLL010000161.1 GCA_024401215.1 Bacteroidaceae bacterium | reverse complement strand
GTGCTGAGCGTCTTTGCTTTCAGGTGCTTGTAAGCCTGACCATTATAAGCCATGATAGCGGGAAGCTTCTCTGCCACATGGAAATTTTGGTATCTGCGCCAGTTCTCTGCTGCAAGAGCTCGACTACAATCCAGTTCCTTTTCCAATGTGTCAATATCGAGCATAGCCATCTCAGCTGCCAGTTCATTGGCAACGATTTGGAACATCGGTGTCGTCAGAGGAACGACATCAGAATGATCGTTCATAATCTTGGCGTTAGCGAGTAGTATCTGCATCTTTTCTCTTATCTAATTTATGTGGATGCTAACATTATTCTTAGTCTCTGTGATTTGATAATGAGTGTCGGCACAATCGAATCGTTGATGATAATGAAATAATACGGTATAGTAGTTGCAAAGTTACTGTTAATTTCTCGAAAACACCCTATGTAGTACGTTAAAAGTTCTGAACTCGGCGAAGAACTTACGAAGTCAGTCGCGACCGAAGGGGAGTTCCAAAGGGATGCGTCAGCACAATGAGACGCTTGACTCGTCCAAGAACTACGAACATTTTCTGTCGCTCATCCCTAGGAATGCTTTCCTTAGAAGGAAAAGAGAACATGAGCTCTCCATCACAAAATCTAATAATACGACCTGCGCAACGATTCTTTTTGCAAACATCAAACATCCATATTGGCATGTTTAGTTAAAAATGCATATAAATCATGCATTTTGGCCTCGACACTACGGATAATTGCCGAAAAATGATTATCTTTGCGCTCAAACAGCGCTAATCGCACTAATATTAACAACAATAACAACGTATGACATCAGTTAGAAGTAATAAGGCCCCACGCTGCTTGTCAACGCCCTCGACCGCATTTACCCTGGTAAGGTGAAGTGTGATGGTTACGTTCCACTAACAACCGTTTGCTTCCGGCTCTGCCGCCTGACCAACGGGAAGAACGTATGGCTAAATATTCTGAGCAGAAAAGATTAAAATATGGGACAACTCGCATGGATTTCCGTTTATATGCTCATCGCATTGCCGATTGACATCAACGACAATCGTCGCCATGTGCATGTATTCATCAAGGGTAAACGCTCGCAGAAGTGTGTGGCAAAGTTTTGGATAGAGTCCAACGGAGAGAAATGCATCGAGATTGCTTACTCATCACTCTCAAACCGAGATAATGAGATGATTATGGCAGCCATTGATCGCAATTGGGAGTATGTCAACAATCAGATAACTGCCGTCTTTGAAGGCAAAAAAACAGTAGCAAACAAATTAAAATAATCGATTATGTGCAAGATTCCAAACATCAACGTAGAAATCAAGTGGATGGACTTTAATATGCGTGGAAAGTTCTCCGCAACTCTGTCCGATGGGCGCGTAATCATCGTACCCGTGTCATTGTTCCCAGACATCAAACAGATGTCCATCAAACGTCGTAACGAGTGGATGATTCTTGATGGTCAGTACTTCACCTTTGAGCACATGACACGTGTGTATTCCATTACCGACCTGACAAATCTTCAGGCAGCGTAATCGTGACAAAGACACAAATAACATAAAGTCAAACAATTAAATCCAAACAGATTTTGTCTTTGCTTTGGCATAGACGCTACGAAACAGAAACAACAATTAGCTATCACGAGGACGGTGCACCATGTGTGCAGCCACTTCACCAACGTATTAATCAAAACAAATTATTAACACGGAGGTAAGCGACAACCGTCCGACAAATTATCATACACTTGAGCAAACTGCTCTTGTTCTCTTCTGACGAAAACGACCAAATTTCAAATTGCTGAGAACGAGTGGCGGTGGGTTCACGTTCCGATTGGGGCGTGGACTTCTCCGTACTTATTCAGCAAAATGGTTACTTGGTCGTGCCAGTCAGAAGGATAAGCGTCGGGAAGTTCGCGCTCCTTCTTTATTTTTACACGTTCATATATCCAAATTTATGAAAAAAGGCTGTTTGTGGGCTATAGGTATATTTTTTCTATTAGCCATTATTGGGAAATGCGCAGGTTCTACAGAAGATACCACATCATCAGTTGACTCCGTTGCTGTTGATCAAGCAGACAAGGTCTCGGCAGAAGAGGAAGCTAGAATTGCTGCAGAAAAAGCAAGGGAAGACTCTCTTAATGCAGTTAAGATCACAGAACTCAAGAAGTATTTTACCGAGAAGAAAGATGAATTCTCTGATAAAAAGTGGGTAGAACCTCAAACAAGACCAAGGTACACTAATCAGAATGGTTATTGTATGTATTTCGCCGTAGAGGGAGGAAAAGCAACAAACCCAAGATTCCTTATCCAATATGAAGCTGATGATTGGCTATTCATTCAATACATGATTTTCAACATTGATGGTGAGAATATTACATTTACACCAACCAAGATGGAAACTGACTGTGGTAACGGAGGACGTATCTGGGAATGGTGTGATGAATATGCCGCTGATTTGGAGCCGCTCATTAAGAAGATTGCTTATGCAAATACTGTTAAAATCAAAATGGTTGGTAGACAATATCACAATGTCAAGACAATGTCATCAAAACAAATTCAGTATTTCAAGTATTCATACGAATATTACAAGGCTTTAGGAGGACGATTTAACTAATCCATTAGGCTTTCAGTTTAATAAGCCCCCCCATCCGCAAACATCATTTCTTTTGGCGAGCTCATGACAACTCCGAGAATCTGATGTTTGCGGATGTTCTTTGTAATCATTTCCGTTACTAGTTGTAAATAGCTATCTTTATTACGCCATCTTCCTTGTTTTCAAAGATTCGGTATGCTTCTTCTATCTGGCTCAATGGGAAACGATGGGTAATGAGAGGGGTAGTATCAATCTTGCCTTCTGCAATGAGTTTGAGAACTTCCTCGCAGTCGCATCCATCTACACCTCCTGTCTTGAAAGTGAGGTTCTTGCCGTACATCTGTGGGAGTGGAAGCACCTGTGCTTCATCATAGAGGGCAACTACCGTTACGATAGCATTTGGACGGGCACATTGCCAAGCGAGTTGGAAGGTGTCGTTGGCTCCTGCAACTTCAAGAACTCTGTCTGCTCCTCCATAATCGCTGTTCGTGATAACGAAATCCTGGCATTCTTCTGGAGTAGTCAAAAGGACAGAAGGATAATTCTTACGAACATACTCGCGTCTTTCCTCCGACTTTTCACATACTATGATGCGCTTCGGATTCTTCAGCATACAGCAGAGAAGGGTGCAGATACCAGTAGGACCAGCTCCGATGATGAGAACCGTATCGTTCTCGCTGATCTCCGAAATGCGAGCTGCCCAGAAACCTGTAGCCAGTACGTCACCAACAAACAAAGCCTGCTCATCGGTAACACCTGCAGGAATGCGGTTCAACCCTTGGTTTGCCAAAGGAACACGAACGTACTCCGTCTGTCCGCCATCGATGCGACAACCCAATGCCCAACCACCATGAGGCGAGGTACAGTTATTCACATAGCCATTCTTACAGTAGAAGCATTCTCCACAGAAGGTCTCCACATTAACGGTAACTCTGTCACCAACCTTTACAGCTGTAACGTCCGAACCGACTTCCTCAACGATTCCCACCATCTCATGACCTACGGTTATTCCTGGCACGGCACGAGGCACACTGCCATGTTTGATATGGAGGTCACTTGTGCAGATGCTTCCCAATGTAACCTTGATGATTGCATCTGTAGGATCTATGAGCGTTGGCTTTGGTTTTTCAACCAAGGCGAACTTTCCTTTTTCTATGTATGTGTATGCTTGCATTATTCTTGGTCTCTGTCAAATACAGGCATCTCATCAGGCAGGTCGATAGCCAGTTCTATCAATCCTGCCACGTTGCCCCCTTCGTCATACCATGGCGTCTGATGCAGGAGCTTATGCTTGCCGTGACGGATAATCTGGTAGGTGTTGCATTCGCCCGATTCAATCATGTGACGAATCATAGCACCAGCTTTCTCGCCATGACAATTATATAGATTCTTGCCAACAACATCACCATCACGATCGATGGCACGTTTGTTCTGATAGAGTACGATACCCTCCTTATCGCATACTGTTGTTGCGATATTGGGAACGTTTTTGAGATAGTCAAGCATTTCCATTACTTCAGTTCTTTGCCGCATGAGAAGGCATCACCGATGACTTTGCCCATCTGGATGTATTTGTGGTTCACGGGTTCGTAGCTGATGATGTTCATCTTCTCTACATCCGGGTTGCCTTGTTCGTTCAAGTATCGCTCATCGCAAAGCACATTAACAACCTCTGCAACAAGAAAATATCCTGTCTCGCTTTCATCAATCTTCTGCTTGATGCGGCACTCCAAAGTCATAGGGAATTCCTTGAAGAGGGGAGCGTTCACATTGGGAGCCTTCTCTGCTGTCCAACCTGTCTTAGCCATCTTCTCAGGGCAGTTCTTTGCTGATACTATTCCCACGAAATCACTTGCCACCATTGTATCTACGGTAGCAAAAGCAACGGTGAACTCTCCATTGTTCAGTTTCAGGTTATCTGTAGTAGCATGACTGCCCATGCTGATCATAATCTCATGCATGTCCCAGGTTCCGCCCCAAGCAGCATTCATCGCGTTAGCAACTCCGTTTTCATTGTAAGTGCCAATAATCAGCACTGGCTGTGGAAGCATCCACGGTTTTGATCCGAATGATTTCATATTTGTATCTTTGTTTTGTTTGTAATTAAATCTTTTTCTTATCTTATTCTATTGCCCAGTGATTATCATTTTCTCGTAATCGTGACCGAAGATGAACAATGTGCCTGAAGGTTTGAAGCCAAGGGAGTTGTACAGCTTCTTTGCACGGTCGTTGATAGGGTCAACAGCCAAGGTGACATCGAGATTGAGTGATTTTCCGTTTTCAATACCTTTCTGCAGCAGCTTTCGACCAATGCCTCTGCCACGAAATTCTGGCATTACGGCGAGGCTGTCGAGATAATATTCGCCAGCAACGGCTTCGTCCTCCATGCCCGGAAATTCCACTCCAAGGTGTTGCTTCACAAGGCTCATCGTCCGGATTCGCATCTCATGATAATACCGTCCATCGTAGGCAGTCAGCATCCCGGCTGATTTGCCGTCAACTTCGGCAACGATAGTGTTGCACCATGAATACAGCACATCCTCGCGAACGCAGATGTTGCGGGCGAAGTTGGATATTTGCTCTTCTGATGCATCGTCGTAGAGCATTGCCATGTGAAAGCCTCTCGCTATGAAATG
>JAKSLL010000160.1 GCA_024401215.1 Bacteroidaceae bacterium | reverse complement strand
TGACAATGAGTTTTTAGGCTCGGAAGAAGCTCAGCACACCATCAATGGTGATAAGGCTATTCTTTTTGACTCTGGTACAAAGGCGCAAACACGTGCAGAAGGGTCGGCCGCTGCAGGATTGCTCAATAACAATTTCGTTGTTATGGGTATCAAGGGTGATGGTTCTACTAAAACTAAGGTCTTTGACCACTATAATGTAAACTATATTGAAGATAGCGCAAATAAAACAGAGACAAACGTAGCTGGATGGGAATATGTCGGCCAAACAAAACATACTCTTTCTAGTGCCTCTGCTCAGAATATCAAGTATTGGGACTATTCAGCAAAGCAGTATGACTTCGTCGGCTTTTCTTACGGTAAGTCTGATTATGCGAAAGCAGTATTGACAGCGATTAATTATGCAAATCTTGGCAAGGCGGTCGATGAAACAAGTAATGCAAATGCCGTTTATACCGTTACTGGCACAGCCGATGAACTTGCTAAAACTTATGTAGCGGATCTCGTAACAGTATATAATCGTAATAACGTTAGTGAGTTCGGAAAGACTGTAACTCTTAAATTCCGCAGTCTTGGTGCCAAGGTTCGTGTCGCATTATATGAGACTGTTCCAGGATATTCTGTAAAGAATGTCAAGTTCTATAGTGAGGCATGGGATGGCACAAAGACTACAACTGAATGTGATACCAAAGCTACTCTCTTTGCAGCAAGTGCAGTCTTTCCATCAACAACCTCTAAGGGTACGATGAGCGTTTACTATCCTACCGTTGGTTGGGACAATAAGGCTAATACAGACTATAACCAGGCTCAAGTCAAGTTTACTGCTGGTACGAAGACGGGAGAAGCTCTTGGAACTACTAAGGATTTCGGTGCTCTTACAAACTTGGTTGCAGCGGAAGGTACTGAGGCTACAGGAAATATCTATCTCGGTCGTACTTCTAATACAGCTACTTATGCAGGTGCTGCCTCAAACAATTATTATCAGACCGTCCTTCCTCTTGGAACAAAGGACAATCTTCAGATTCGCATCGAATATGATCTTGTATCTACCGATGGTTCTGGCGAGATAATTCATGTTCGTGATGCAAGTGCCGTAGTTCCTGCTGCTTATGCCGACTGGAAGCCAAATTATGCATACACCTACATCTTCAAGATTTCTGATGCTACTAATGGGTGGACAGGTGTTGATGGTTCTGGAAATGTTGTTCAGGGTCTCACACCAATCACCTTCGATGCTGTCGTAGTGGATACCGAGGACGGCATTCAGGAGACTATTACAACAGTTTCTACTCCTTCTATTACAACATACCAGGAAGGTAAGGCCGTTACTGCTGGCAGCGAGTATCAGGCTGGTGATATTTATGTAACTGCTGTTGATGGTACAACTCCTACAGGTAGCAACATCACTTTGTATCAGGTTACTCAGGCAGTTGCAGGTGCACCAATAACTGAGGCTACTTGTGCACTTGCATATGACAAGGGTAAGACAGATCCTTCTTCAGATCTGTATGATAAGACAAATATCTATCTGACACAACTTTATGGCGGTACAACCGTATCAAGTGTTCCTACTTCCGATGGTAGCGCAATTGCAGTTCCTGCATTCAAGTTTACTGCTACTTCAGGTCTTACCTATGTAGTACGTTACAATGGTGGTACTGGTAAGGTTGCTTACAAGGTAATCCGCGTTCAGTAATCAATCTATTCATAAATAATATTAGCTATGCGAGGGATATAATTGTTCCTCGCATGGTTGATGTATAAAAATATCGCGCGCGTATATATAATAATGTATATAGACCGTCAAAAATGAAAAGTTACATACCATATATACTCTCTTTTTCTGCAATGCTTGCCACCTCATGCAACAACGAGGATCCTAATGGCATCATACAGCCAGACATAGAAGTAACACCAACACCTGATCCGACTCCGGAGCAGCATGCAGCTGTGTCATTTTCCTCAATCCTGCAAGAAGAGATTTCTTCTACGCGTGCGGGCGCAAACACTCGCGCATCGAAAGCTCTAGATAAAGACTTTGTTGTATATGGATATAAGATAAAAACTGATAATTCTTCACAGATTGTATTTAATGGCTATAATGTAAAGTATTCTGATAATTCATCAGAAACATCGGAAGATAATTCACATGGTTTCTCTTATGTAGGAGGAACTTCAATAAATAATATAAAGCAGGAAATCAAGTATTGGGATTATTCTGCTAACGAATATCGATATTGGGGATATGTTACGAACGGGAATAATATAATACCTTCTGATAATGGTTTGACATTAACTGTTACAGGCCTTCAGCTTGGGATAACCGAGCAGAGTGATTATTATATTTCATATTTGAAGACAGTTCCAAAAGGAGATTTCGGGAAAGTCGTACAAATGGAATTCATACGACCATACGCCAAGGTTCGTGTCATGGTTTATTCAGGAGAAAAACTCGAAGCTCCACAAGATGGTAACGAAGGCGACGCTATCGAACTTACTGATATTTCGTTCGGACCTAACGTTGAAGAACCGAAGATTGTAAAATCAGCCACAATCAACGTCACTTATCCTCTTTCTGACAAAAATTCTGAGTCTTACAGCATAGTTTCTCAGACTGAGTCTTATCTCGGTAAATTCGAATTCAAGGGTTTCGATGCCTCAATAGCTGGTAGTGGCAAAGTACTAAAGCTCACTTCTGAGAATTGTGCATCAAACACTGCCGCTGTAGCTTATCCAAAAGACGCAGAAGAATCCAATAAGGATAATCAAACATTCTACTACGTCCTTCCAACAGGTACTGACTTCACCGCTCCCGACTATAAGTTCTCTGTAAACGTTGATGGTGATACTGAGCCCAAGACGGCTATCGTCCCATCCGCTTACATGCACTGGAAACCCAATTACCAGTACACATATATTTTCAAGGTACTTGAAGGCGGTTTGCTTTTCGTCGATGCCAACATAACAGAATGGCAGTCTGGTGGTAGCACTTCTGACCAATGGACTAACTGGTAATTGCTGCTTGCAAACGCAAATAATAAAAATGAGAATCAAATTCTTTAATAAATACATCATTCTTGCTGCGTCATTGTTGTCTGCCGGTTGCACTGACGAGCATGTAGAATTTCTTGATGAAGAAGCTCCGCTCTCCATCATGGTCACTTCATCGTGGCTAGATGGACGTGCAGGGAATGATACACGAGCTTTGCCAGACTTCCTGAGTGGAACTATCACGACTCCAACACCAGCATGGATATGCATCAATGTACCTGGCAAAGAAATGTTCTACGTCAAAAATGATTCTAAAGAAACACCTGATACGAGCAAGGAACCTGGTGGGTATGAGCCATATCATAAGTTTTTCTCAATGGAGGACGAAGAACTGAAAAAGTGCCCAATCTCACGCGGAGATGCTCGCCAAGGAGGAATGGTGGCGTATTATATGCTGGATAAGGGTAATGCAACAGATAAACCAGCGAGTAATCTACTCTCATCGTTCTCCAACATACCTGCCATCGGTGCATGTGATTATATGTCAAGCGATGCAACAGGATATCCCGTTAATGATAATTATCGAGATCACCTGCTCTTTACACTCAAGCATCGCACGGCATTGCTCCGCCTAAAGTTTGTGGTAAGTGATAAGTATTTGCAGATTCGCGATATTGTGCTACGTAAGGTCACAATCAATGATCAAACCTTGCTTCTGGGTAACGATGCCAATGTGGGAGGAACCTCGGAAAACCCTCTTCCTGGCATGAAGTTGTCCGGTTCAGCTACGCCTTATGCCTGTGCATATATCCGCACTACAGGCGATGGTGGAATTACTACCAGCAGTGAGTTGACATTCAAGTGTACATACGACATCTATGACAAAGATGACATTTCTGCAGCACATCTTACTCGCAAAGGCGTTACCGCCACCAATAAGGTCACGCTTAAATCTCTTAATGATCCTATCAGTTCACTTGAAGCCGGCAAGTACTACGATCTGAATATTACAATCAACCCTGATTACCTATACGTGCTCTCAGAGCATGACAACAAACATATAACGATTAATTAATGACCCTCTAATTTCCCTTAGGCGGATTTGTGATAAATGATGAAACAACGAATATACATACTCTTGATAGCACTCCTCGCTTGCGTCAATACCGCGTGGGGACAAGAATATAACGTGGTGTATCTGAACTTGAGTGGTGGAGATAACTCCAAGGATGGATTGTCAAAGGCTAATGCTGTAAAAACTTGGGCTAAGGCTTATAGTCTGCTCCCAGAATACAAGGGTACCACTGATGCCGACCGTGATGCCGCTTGGGATAGCAACATCATTGTGGTGTGTGATGAACAGGTTGGTGGCAATCTCTTTGTTGACGAGAACATAGCGAAAGGTACTGGTGCCATTGGCATTCCTGCCACCATCACTGGAATTTGGCCATGGAATGCAGAGAATGTTGCTTCAAGCAAGATAAGTACTTGGGGCAGAGTGTATCTGAATTCAAGTGCTCATAACGGTACTGTCGATAAAGGGACTACTCGCATTGGAGCGGATACAAAGTTCAAGTATGTCCGTTTTGGAGGTGCTTCTGCTTTCTTGTCTATGTATCTGCATGACTGCATGTTTGACGTTGGATGCGTGATGAATGATATATCGAGCAGTCTTAGCGCAGAGAATGGAGCACTTCGCGTGGATGGCACTGTTCAAAAGGCACCAGATTTTCAGGTATTCTTGTACGCTAATGTATACGATTTCAATCAATCTTCTGCTACCGGTGATTTGCCTACTCAAACGAAACCTGCAACACTTACCATTAAATCGGGTAAAATAGGTCGTATTTTGACTAACCGTATTACCGGTGTAGATGAGGCTTCGGTAAAAAAAAGATATGTGATGGGGTGTCCCGGTTCTCCATTCCTTTGCGTTGTAAATTTGGATATTGACCCAAATACATCTACTGGTGCTTGGAACACGCGTGACGATGTGTATGATATTGCGTATCTTTGTGCCGGTATGACGCAAGGTATGGTGTATAGTGATGTGCAATTTAACATCAAGCGTGGTACGATTGGTACCCTCGTTGCCGCCATGCAGGGAAACTCTCACACAGCAACGGCTAAAGTAGGTGTCTCCAATTCATCCTTCTTTGGTCGTACAGAGGTTAATATCAATCCTGTTCAGAATGAAGATGTAACTATCTATCGTTATTTCGCCACATGTTTTGGACGATATACCGAGAATGCCAATACCAGAGGAACTTCCAATGCCGCCTTTTATGGCAAGAGCACGCTAAACATGTATGGTGGA
>JAKSLL010000016.1 GCA_024401215.1 Bacteroidaceae bacterium | reverse complement strand
CAGTCATTGTGCCGTCTGAAGTACAAGATGCATTGTTGTCTGACACATAGTTTGTAAATGAGTGTGAGAGCTGGCTGCCTGCTGCTGTACGAGTATCAGTTGCTTCGCAGTTGTCACACTTTGCTGTCTCTGTACCGTCTGAAGTACAAGTAGCGTTGTTGTCAGACAAATAGTTTGTGAATGAGTGAGAAAGCTGGCTGCCTGCAATCACCTTAACATCAGTAGCATCACAATTTTCGCACTTAGCAGTCATTGTGCCGTCTGAAGTACAAGATGCATTGTTGTCTGACACATAGTTTGTGAATGAGTGTGAGAGCTGGCTGCCTGCTGCTGTACGAGTATCTGTTGCTTCGCAGTTGTCGCACTTTGCTGTCTCTGTGCCGTCTGAACTACAAGTAGCGTTGCTGTCTGACACATAGTTTGCAAATGAGTGAGAGAGTTTGCTGCCTGCTGCTGTACGAGTGTCGGTAGCATCGCAGTTGTCGCACTTTGCTGTCTCTGTGCCGTCTGAACTACAAGTAGCGTTGCTGTCTGACACATAGTTTGCAAATGAGTGAGAGAGTTTGCTGCCTGCTGCTGTACGAGTGTCGGTAGCATCGCAGTTGTCGCACTTTGCTGTCTCTGTGCCGTCTGAAGTGCATGTAGCGTTGTTGTCAGACAAATAGTTTGTGAATGAGTGAACAGTTACAGGAATCACTTGCTGAGCCACTATCACTTCATTGCATTCAGAGCAATGGCTGCCTGCAGTCTTTCCTACAGTAACACAAGTGGCAGGAACTTCAGCATCAACAACTATTGAATGCACGTGCTCTTTCACCTCGTATGCTATCCATAGAGCCTTGATGTCTGGATTTGATGTCTTTATGCCATACACGCCTGTGCCATCGCACATTGCATACTGACCTGCCACATCTTTGAAAGTTACGAATGCCTCTGTTGCTCTCGCTGGAGGAGAAAGCAGGATGTCGCCATCTTCACCACCAACACCAATGCTTACATCGTTTATATTTGTAAGCTTTACTGATGGTGCTGACAATGTTGCATCCGCATTGAATTTAAGCATATAAGAGCTGACGGTTGACGCCTGAATGAGCGCATCCTGCTGTGGTGCTTCTTCACTAATGACAAGTTCGCCATTCTTAAAACAGATCCAGCAGTTACCATACTGCCTGCTTTTAAGAACATAACTCTTGCCAGCCTCCAAAGAAGAGGATGACGTGGAACTTATTGTAACCTTTTGTGCATGTGCCGCCATTGAGACCAAGAGCATGGACAGGACACATATTATAATATTAGATAAACGTTTCATTTTATGTTGGATTTACGATTAATGGATATAATATATAATTAACAAAAAAAGAGTAAGTAATTCAGCTTAATTTCTCTTATTTCTTTACATAAATTTTCTTTCCGTTCATAATATAGATGCCATTTGCAGGATTGCTTACCTTGCGTCCAGAAAGGTCGTACATAACATCAGAAGCTTTCTGGCTCTCCACCACATCTTCTATACCTGTCATCTCATCAAACTCCATACGGTAGCCTTTTGATTCTGAATTCCATTCGAGTTCGAGATAAGCTTTCCATGCAGGAATCTTCTTTCCTGTCCATCCCCAGAAACCAATATAACCTCTCTTATTTAGTGAGAATGCAAGCTGGCTTTCTGAGGCCTCCTCTACATCTTTGCTTGAGCCTTTCAGCAAAGATGTCACTACTGCAGGCTCTTCCTTTGTAAAGGTAAGCACACATTTTGTTGGATCTGCAGTCTCATCATCGCTTTCCTCGCCACGGATGACAACTCCAGTAGAAGCAGGTACAACACCTTCAATCTTCGTTAGTGTTATCACGCCGTCTCCTGTGTCAACACCTGTCACCGCATATACTGGCTGAGAGCAAGTGTAAGAAAAATCTGTATATAATGAAGTATAATAATATGAGCCTATCTTGCTCAGATTGATTTCACATTTGCCTGATTCATTATCCATGCCAAACATCACCTTTTCTTCTGGCAATTGGAAGATGAATGATAATTCTGAAACCTGCGCTATATTTTCCTTGCCAGCTTCTGTCACAAGCAAGCGATAACTGCTATAATATCCGCGGTTCTGCTCCGGTACATCAAAAGAGTGGGCAGTAAAATTATCTGTAGCACCAAATTCCCCACTCTTACCTTCATGCAACGTTGTCCAGTTTGAAGAGTCATTGCTGCCCTGCAAATACCAATGCTTGAAGGTTCTTTGGTACTTCACATCGTCGTTTGCTGTTGTCACAACATATCTCTGCACCAAAATGCGCTTGTCAACATTGAAAGAGACTGATGCTCCTTCATTCTCTACCAATTTTGCGCACCATTTTGTGCTTGTCTTTCCGTCAAATAGGTTTTCGGCATTTTCGTCTTCTCCAATGCCAGCATTCCCTTTGACATCTGACACTTTCAAAGAATAAGATTCGAAAGTTTCATCTGAACTATTCACATAATTAAATGAATACAGCTTCTGCGCCCACCCTTCATGAGGCATGAGTGCTGCCATCGTCACTGCTATTGATGCGACTATCGGCTTGAAATGTAACTTAAATCTGATCATCTTGCATTAGGGGTTGTTGAATTAGTTATTAGTTATTAGTTATTTTCTTTTTGGTGGCTTACATTTGAGATCTACATACTAAATTGTAGTTTAGTTTTCATAGTTCAATCCGTCGTTCTTATGGACAAGCTTTTCATATATTTCATTCTCGGCTATCATCATCATTCATCTTTTAGCCTATTCATTAGTACGATTGTCTGGCTTGATGTTTCCTGTATCTTTCTAGTATCCGTAGGTCACGACTAAAACGGCCAAATTCCCCCTAATGGGAGAATGTCTTGCGTTTCATCACATCCCTGCGCTGAGTTACGCTTTTTGTCCTGAATCGTGGTGTTTTTTCACAGCTACTAACGGGGCGCTACCTTCAACAATACCAAAAAATTTACTAAACAATGCCAAATTTGTTATGCCTAATTTAATAAACGTAACTATAAATAGTATTTTCCCGATCTTATTATTGATAACGTTCGCCTTTGAGTTCAAAGTTACAAAATTCATTTAACACCAATAAGAAATTTTGACAATTTTCAGTCTTTTTGCACATTTTTTGATTTATGTCAATAAAATGCGCACTTAATCGCCCTAAAATAAAAGGCAAAATATATTTTTTGTCAACTCGATATAGCAAAAAAGGGTTATAACACGCTGATATGTGTTACTAATCGGAAGTGTTTTTGACAAATATCAAATTTTGTGGTAAAAACGTACTTTATTAATAAGTAGGTGATCAATATTTGTTTTATAATAGATATACTCTATTTTGATGCAGATTACTATCTTCATCTGAAGGAGCTATGCGGGCATAGTGACAGAGGACGAAGTAGTAAGACGAGGCAAGGAATCGATTAAATATCGATTTCGAAGACTCGGGGCGCAGCGCTCGACTTGTCGGAGCCAAAGAATGAAAGCGAACGAGAAGGCGCTAAGCGCAAGGGTGTTTCGCAAAAGAGAGTATAGATATTAAGAACACACCTACGAGGTTGAACATATAAATAATTTTGATTACCTACTTAATAGCACCCCAGTCGACAAGTTCTTTTACATCTGCTCGGCGTTACATAGATTGCGTGCATTGTGTGTTACGCTTGTTACACGCCGTATGTTACAAGCGTAACACGCGGTGTGTTGCAAATGTTACACCGAGCATGTTACAAGTGCCACATCAAACACGAGTTTTGGCACAAAAAGAGGGAAAACACCCAACAGCAATTAGGTGCTTCCCTCTTTAATCAGCATACGAATCATCTACCGTAGGTGTGTTAAGTAGATGTTCAAAATTATTTATATAATACACAAGTAGGCGTTTTCGATATTTGATACGTCCTCTTTGAGGCATCTTTCCATTTCATTTTCAGTCACAATGCCCGCATTGCTCATTCAAATGAAAACGAAAATCTGCGCTCAAATAGAACGCATCAAATATTTAAATAATTATGAACACCTACTTATTAACATCTATGACTCTTTTGAGCACCCACGTATAAAAAACACGCTATGTGAGTAATTAGCCAAAGCTGCCATCAATTCAGGCCTTTGTAATCTTCTGATGCATCAAAATCCACCTCTTTGCATTGTACATACATAGAAGGTGAGTTGCACACCTTGTAATATTCTGAACCTTTCTGCTTCACCACTTCACATCCGCGCCAAGGTGTGTCGTAGCCTGTGCTGTACACCTCAAGGTAAAGCACATAGCCCTTTAGAGAGTTTGAGCGTTCATACTGGTGAACCTGACTTGTGCGAACTTTGATAGTGTAAGGCGAAGTCGGATTGAAGCCATTCTCTGGGGACGCGCCATCGAAGTAGGTAGCAACAAGATGACGGCGAACATAAGTATCATCCTTCCTAGTAAGGATATCAGGCAGACGGCGCATCACAGAAGGCACATTGATGTCTGTATTGTTGAGATTCACACATTGTTCGCCTACGTTCTTGTCTCTGCCAAACATCTCGAATGCCACAAGCTGCAACATAACACATCCTTCAGGAGTAGTGCCGAGTTTTTTCTGCAATTCCTTAAACTCTGCCACGTTTCTTGGTATGCGACTGATGCTTACTGACGCTGTCTGACCGCCCTGCCACTCTTTAGGGTCGATGCCGCCTGTTGACCACACCTCAATCTCAGAAGCAGGAGCTTCTGCCTCCGCAGCCTCTGCATCACTTGACCCACCAGATGAAACCTCAGACACAAAACTGCTGAGGGCAGAACCATCTTTGCTTGTACATGCTGCCATCATGAGTGATGCCATAACACAAAAAAATACCTTTTTCATAATCAAATGTTTTCTACTGTTAATAAATCAATCCGTCTCGCATCAACATAATCTTTGGCGAGATTGCCTCTTGTTAATTGACACTCCATAAATCTCGCATCAGCAAAGACTTCGGGTCAGACAACAAGCACATAATCTGCCATTGCGAACGAATAATGCCACAAAGTTAAATAACTTTTTTGTAAAACAGACTTTTTCTCGCATTTTTCCACACAAAAATGATGATGAACCATATCAATCACGTTCTCCCCCACCATGACTATTGACAAAGTATAGATTTCAAGAACACACCTACGAGAATGAACATATAAAATATTCCGACCTGTATTTTAAAGCGTAGACAAAACATAAATCCACACCTTTATCTTGATACAAATGTCTATTAAAGCTTAAGTGCTGCCTGTGGTCTTAGCTAAGCCATTAGACTTGGAGATGACAATTGGGGAGGATTTGGGTTTTTGTTAAAGTACAGGTCGAATTATTCTTCGAATATAATCATTTTACCATTATTTATTTGAAACACTTTGCATTTATTCTTACATTTGTAACACAAATAGTCAGCAAAAACAATTAATCATGCCATCAATATGCATTTACACACATTTATCAGACTGAAATACTTCTTGTTGCTGATTCTCATAGCAGGAGCAACAAACGCAACAGCGCAACGCAGAGTCGTCGTGGGCATAGTAGAAGAGTGCCCTGGAGCAGAAGTGACGACCACCCGCAGATATGTTGATGCAATAGCATTAAGCGGCAACATACCGCTTGTCATCCCCGACATAAGCGACAGCATACTGCTGCGCCAAGCACTAAAAAAGGCTGACGTGATAATGCTGACTGGTGGCGAAGATTTAGCGCCCCAGCTTTACGGTGCCACCCCATCGCCTCTGCTCGGCACAGTAAACGACAGACGCGACAGCTTCGAGTATCGTGCTATTGCCGAAGCTATGCGTCTGAAAAAGCCTGTGGTAGGTATCTGCCGCGGCCTGCAGGTCATAAATGCATATTTTGGAGGAACGCTTATACAAGACATACCAACGGAATGCAACACCACCATCTCTCACAAGAACACAGAACAGTCGCACGCCCACAGTATCAGCATCAACAAGCAGTCACGTCTATTCCGCATCTTAGGTAACGACACATTGACCGTCAACTCCACTCATCACCAATCAGTCAAAGATGTAGCACCCGGATTCAGCGTATCTGCAGTATCGACTGACGGCATAATAGAAGGACTGGAAAGCGAGCGGCTAAAAGTGTATGGCGTGCAGTTCCATCCAGAAAGATTTGTCGTAGGCGCAAATTCAACCAAGGAAGAGAAAATGCTGTTCTTAAGACTATTCAAAGAATTAAGCAAGCTGAAATAACGCAGGAAACATAACGCTCAAATCGACAACCGCAAGGAATGAAAAACAATAGTTTTGTCTGACATTCAACTTAAGATTGTTATAAAGACACAAATTGCTTGAAAAAGGACAAAAAAACTATTTACATTTATAAATAAATGTACTTATGTTTGTTCGGGTCAAAAATATTCCGTAACTTTGCAACGATGTTAGCGATAGAACGCAAACATCTATTACCGAACAACCACGCCTTCGCAACGCATAAGTCGATGCTGCAACAACAAACAAGTGAGAACAAATCATCAAATACAAACTGTTACTGAAACCAATAACCACAAAACCCATGATTGACAACAACGAAATAACCCTGTCAGAAGCTCAGCAGATGGTTGACAAGTGGATTCACGAATACGGAGTTCGCTATTTCAGCGAGTTGACAAACACAGCCATCCTCATGGAAGAGGTCGGAGAACTGGCAAGAATTATGGCAAGGAAATACGGCGAGCAATCGTTTAAGCAGGGAGAGACAGACAACCCTGCAGACGAGATGGCAGACATCCTTTGGGTGCTCATCTGCCTTGCCAACCAAACTGGCGTGAACCTCACCGACGCCTTGAATAACAACATAAGGAAGAAGACGGAAAGGGACGCAACAAGACATATCAACAACGAGAAACTCAAGAGACAGCAGACTGCCGCCGACAAGCAGTAAGCGCAGCCCCCGCACAGGAATGCGCAGACACATCAGCAGTCGCCCTCTTGCTTTTTCACGGTTCATCATGCCGTAACAGCAGTTTTTTTTGCAAACCTCATTAAACCATCATAAAAGTAAAAAGTCTTAATGCTTGATACAATAACAATCTATCATTTGTCATGAAAAAAATACTTACATACATCGCACTTTCTGCACTTGCTGCTGCGCCTATAATGGCTCAGAACAAATACCTCGCTTTCGACTCTTACGAATGGGATTTTGGCAATATCAACGCAGAAAAAGGCACCGTGTGCCACACTTTCACAGTAAAGAACATTTCTAAGTCGCCAGTTAAGATTGGCAAATCCATACCAAGTTGCGAGTGCATCAAAGCGCACTACCCAACAGAAATCATCAGTCCAGGAGAGGTGGTGAAGGTAATGGTAGCATTCTCTCCAAGCGGCGCATCGGGCAAGACATACAGAAGCGTCGAACTTGTGGACAACAACAACAACTCCCTCGGAGCCATCTCGACAAAGGCTGTCGTGAAAGCTGAGGGCGACATGGTGACAGTCAGCGAATCTACTGACAGCTACAAGTACCCATACCTCAACCCAAGCCTCTCATACGAAGAGCGCGTGGAGAACCTCATTTCGCTGCTCACACCTGAAGAGAAGGTCGGACTTATGATGAACAAGTCTATATCTATCGACCGACTTGGCATCCCTTCATACAACTGGTGGAGCGAGGCTTGCCATGGCGTAAGACAAGGCGGATATACCGTTTACCCTCAGCCTATCGGTCTTGCTGCAGCATTCAGCGAAAAACTCATGTATGATGTGTTCTCAACAGTATCAGACGAGGCAAGAGCCAACTGGAACCGCTCGGATCACAACGTATTCAACGTGCCTATGGGTGTTACATACTACCCAGGCAATCCCGAATTGACATTCTGGTGCCCTAACGTAAACATTTTCCGTGACCCTCGTTGGGGACGCGGACAGGAGACATGCGGCGAAGACCCTTACATGAACGCCGTGCTGGGTGTGCAGACCGTGCTGGGCATGCAAGGCAACAACGACAAGTATTTCAAGACTCACGCTTGCGCAAAGCACTACGCCGTACACAGCGGTCCTGAGCCACTACGCCACACATACAACGCATCCGTATCAATGCGCGACCTCTGGGAGACATACCTCCCTGCCTTCAAGGCGCTTGTGAAGAAAGCGAATGTGAGAGAGGTGATGTGCGCCTACAACAGATATGAAGGTGTGCCCTGCTGCACAAGCGACCGTCTGCTCGTTGACATCCTCCGCAGAAAGTGGAACTACGACGCAATCGTGCTTACCGACTGCGACGCTATCAACAATTTCTATAATAAAGGACAGCACGAGACTCACGAGGGTCCGCTCGCCGCATCTGTTGATGCCGTACTCAATGGCACCGACCTTGAATGCGGAAAGGTATTCATGGTGCTCACCGAAGCTCTCGAAAAGGGACTTATCAACGAGTCAACTCTTGACGACCATCTGCGCAAGACTCTCAAGGGACGATTCGAGCTTGGCATGTTTGACCCTGCAGACATGATTCCATGGGCAAACATCAAAGAGGACGTGATAAGCTGCGAAGCATTCAACGACCTTGCCACTCAGGCAGCTCGCGAGTCAATGGTGCTTCTCAAGAACAACGGAGTGCTCCCGCTCTCTAAAGAAATCAAGACAATTGCTGTAGTAGGCCCTAATGCTGACGATGTAGAACTGCTCAACGGCAACTATGGCGGCACACCTACCGACAACCATAAGCACTCTCTGCTTGAGGGCATAAAAAATGCCGTACCTAACGCAAAGGTCATCTACAACAAGGCATGCACTTTGGCTGACGAATACAACACCATCAACCACCTCAAGGATTTCAACGAAGGAAAAGGAGCATTTGTTGAGTTCTGGAACAACAAAGAACTTAGCGGCGCACCTGATGTCACAGGCTATTACAACGAGCTCAACTTCTCCACATTCGGAGGCTGGGGCTTCGCTCAAGGCATCAGCACAGACAATCTCTCTGTAAGAGTGACAGGCAAATACAAGGCAGACTTCACAGGCGACATGAAGTACACACTCTCCACCGACAACGGATACATCCTCAAGGTAAACGGCGAGGTTGTTGAAGAAGCAAAGGCAGGCAATGGACGCCGTGGTTTCGGATTCGGCAGAACACCTGAATACAAGTCATTCCCTGTCAAGGCAGGCGAGACTTACGATATCGAAATAGAATACCGCCGTGGCAATGGCAACTTTGCTATGCTCCGTGGAGAAATATGCGAGCGCAAGCTTGTGGACTTCACAGATGTTGTAAATGATGTGAAAAACGCTGATGCCATCATCGTGATAGGCGGTATCTCTGCTCGCATGGAAGGCGAGGGAGGTGACAAGGCTGACATCGAACTTCCAAAAGTACAGCAGCGACTTCTGCAGGCTATGCACTCAACAGGCAAGCCTGTAGTGATGGTAAACTGCTCGGGGTCTGCCATCGCATTCGGAAGTGTTGAAGACCAGTACGAAGCACTCATTCAGGCATGGTATGCAGGCCAAGGCGGAGCTAAGGCTCTTGCAGATGTCATATTCGGCGATTACAACCCATCAGGCAAGCTCCCTGTCACATTCTATGGTTCAAACAATGACCTGCCTGACTTCCTCGATTACAGCATGGAGAACAGAACATACCGATACTTCACAGGCAAGCCTCTATATGCCTTTGGCTACGGCATGTCTTACACATCGTTTGCTTACGGCAAGGGCAAGCTGTCAAAGTCTTCAATGAAGAAGGACGGCAAAGTCACTATTACTATACCTGTAACAAACACCGGCAAACGTGAAGGAGAAGAGATTGTACAGGTGTATGTGAAAGCTCTTGACTATGCTGACGCACCTATCAAATCGCTCAAGGGATTCAAGAAAATCAAACTTGCACCAGGCGAAACAGGAAAGGCAGAGATAACGCTCGATGGAGAGTCTTTCGAGTATTACGACCCATCAATCGACGAACTATCCACACGCTCTGGACGATACAAGATTATGTATGGCAGTTCATCTCTCGACAAGGATTTGCAGAGCATTGATCTGACAGTTAAGTAAAAGCAAACTTTCCCGCCATTAACAAATCGGTGTCAATGGCGGGAAAGATTAACAAACTCAACTTTCGAGCGAGTTTACAACTTGCTCGTTTAGGGAGCTATAGTGGAATCGCTTCGCTCGGAGTAAAGTAACGACACCATGTACGGACATTCGTCCCTTTAACTCCTCTTTAACATCCCTTTAACTCTACAACAAGTGGAGCGAAACTTGTATTAACTTATATATATCCTAACTTAATTATTTAAAAATGAAAAAACTTTATTTAGCATCATTGATGGCTCTTGCAGCCCTCTGCGCAAACGCTCAGGAGCCTCAGATTGGAAGAATGCCGGGAATGCCAAAAATCGAATGCAACTTCAATGAGTACAAGCCTGCTCCAGAAGATTTCGACAAAGAGAACGCATCAGCAGAGAAAGGTTCTATCGAAGAGGTAGAGTATGAGTCAAAGACAGTAGGTACAAAGAGAAAGGCAACAATCTACCTTCCACCAAACTATGACTCATCAAAGAAATACCCTGTGATGTACCTTCTTCATGGCATCGGTGGCGACCACAAAGAATGGATGATTGGCACGCCAAATATCATCATGGATAACCTCATCGCCCAGAAGAAAGCAGTACCTATGATTATTGTCATGCCTAACGGACGCGCTCTTGCAGACGACTCAGCACAGGGCAACATCTACTCTGCAGAGAAAGTCAAGGGATTTGAAATTTTCGAGCGCGACCTAATAGACGACCTCATCCCTTTCATCCAGAACAAATACAGCACTTACACAGATAAGGCTCACCGTGCAATAGCAGGACTCTCAATGGGCGGAGGACAGTCGTTGAACTTCGGTTTGGGCAATCTTGACACATTCGACTACGTTGGCGGCTTCTCTTCTGCGCCAAACACAAAACAGCCTGATCAGCTCATCCCAGATGTTAATACCACAAAGAAAGAAAACAAACTCCTTTGGATGGTATGCGGCGGCGAAGATGGCTTGATGTTCAACAGCGCACGCTTAAAGAAGTTCTGTGACGAGAAGAACGTGCCTTGCACCCTCATCGAATACCCAGGCGGGCACCACGACTTTGTTGTGTGGAAATATGGATTATATAATTACGCCCAATTGATCTTCAAATAAAGAATATCCTCACAAACCCAACTACACGGGTAGTGATGGTGATAATAAAGACTGCAAAAAAAATCCTTCAGAACTATCAATTGCAAGTTCTGAAGGATTTTTCTTTGTATAACAATCAAAAGCAAACAAACATCCAAATATTTACCAAAAGGAAGGTAATAAGTGTCAATTATACCCTTTTTCACCCAAGTCCACTTAAAGTTTTCAATAAGGCGATTAAGTGTCAAATGTACATTTTTACCCACAACAGCACTATAAATTCATCATTTTTCTCTTTTTTTCTTCATAATAATATGATTTAAATTAATTTTAAGGGTAAAATCGAAAAAAAACATCTTTTTGCTTTGGAGTTTTCATTTGCAACATTATATTTGCACATAACTTTTACACTAAACCTTTACACATAAGCACTCTCTATTGAGAATAACTAACAATATGAAAAAGACATTAGCAACCATATTAACCTTAATTATCCTCGCTTGGATAATTTCCCCTTCACCAGTTCACGCTGAAGGTTCCATTTACTGGCGCGCACCTGAATTCACGAATGGCGGTCATTATATTGGTGATATCAAGAATGGCAAGATGCACGGACAGGGTGTCTATGAGTGGGACAACGGCGACCGTTTCGAAGGATTCTTTGCTAAAGGCATCATAAACGGCTTCGGCGTTTATATTTGGAAAGACGGAGACAAGTATATTGGTGAATTTGTAAATGGCGTACGCGAAGGTAATGGAACAGCCGTCTATTCAAGAAAGAACAACAAATATGTTGGTGAGTGGACTAA
Organism: Bacteroidaceae bacterium; assembly: GCA_024401215.1. GTDB lineage: Bacteria > Bacteroidota > Bacteroidia > Bacteroidales > Bacteroidaceae > Minthosoma. The sequence continues at coordinate 45,200 of JAKSLL010000016.1, read as the reverse complement.
TGGAAAAAGAAATGGTCACGGCAGACTCGAATGGGCAAACGGTGACACATACGAAGGCGATTGGGTAAATGACGTAAGAACAGGACACGGCATCTACACATCATCAACAGGAGAGAAATACACAGGTGAATACAAAAATAACAAGCGCAACGGCATTGGCACTTACGTAATGTCGAATGGTGATGTTTATACTGGAGAGTGGATTGACGGAGAGCGCAACGGCTATGGCAAATATGTCTTTGCAAATGGCAATGTTTACGAAGGCTATTTTGTAAATTCAAAGTTCGAGGGCGAAGGTACTTACTACTGGACTTCTGGTTCTATTTACAAAGGAGAATTCAGCAATGACATGAGAAATGGCAAAGGCATTTACACATCAAATACTGGTAAGCAATACACAGGCAATTGGCAGAATAACAGCTTTGTCGGTGAGCTTTAATAATAACTTCGATACATCCGGACCCAGTTCCTTTGATATAGAACTATAAAAAACACCGTCTTAAGGCATTTGCCTAAGACAGAATTGAACAACTAAGTAACTAACGAATAAGCAAAAGTAACGATTAATAATAATGTATAGGTTAAAAAGTAATTGATGGTTATCATAAGGATAATCAAAATGTGCTTCCGACAACTTTGTCGGAAGCATTTTTTATCCTACTATATTAGTATTTCAGTATTACAATTCAGAGTTTGTAACAAATACGATAAGAAATGAAACATGCCGACAAGTATTAACACGCAGTTTTATATAATTTTGCATTACGAAAATAGTGTATAATCCTCCATCAGCATACACTATTTCCCATATTGCTAAAAACAACTTCAGCAATAACATCCTAAGTTAATTCAAATAATTACACTCTAATTAATTACCTTATCAATGAGAAAAATTTTCTACACACTATTATGTGTATCAGGAATGCTGTCTTTTACTACAGCAAAGGCACAGGATGTGTCTAAATTCTACGAGAAAAATACCGTCTTGAATTATAGCGACGGCGAGAAAGCAGCAGGCGAAATTCCACAGCCAAAGAAATTTGACCCAAATTTCCATATCTACCTCTGCTTCGGCCAGTCAAACATGGAGGGCAATGCTCGCATAGAACCTCAGGATCGCCAAAACATAAACACACGTTTCCGCATGATGGCAGCTGTTGACATGGCAAACACAGGAAGAAAGAAAGGCAAATGGTATGCTGCCGTACCACCTCTCTGCCGTGAATGGACAGGTCTCACTCCTGCAGACTATTTCGGTCGCTCTCTTGTCGATCAATTACCAGACAGCATCAAGGTTGGCGTCATCAATGTAGCTATTGGCGGTTGCAGCATAGATCTCTTCGACGAAGACAAGGCTGCTAATTACATAGCAGGTTCTGCAGACTGGCTGAAAGGCTTCTGCAAGGCATACAATGACAACCCATACCACGAACTTGTGGAACTTGCAAAAAAGGCTCAAAAGGTGGGTGTGATAAAAGGCATACTTCTCCACCAGGGATGTACAGACAATAACCAGCAGAACTGGCCAGAGAGAGTGAACCTCGTTTACACGCGCATGCTCAACGACCTCGGACTCAATGCAGAAGATGTGCCGCTCCTCGTAGGAGAACTTATGACACAGGAGGATGGCGGTTGCTGCTACCACCACAACGCTATCATCGACAGAATACATGAAACAATCCCTACTGCATACCCTGTATCATCACTCGGCTGCCCTGGCGCTAAAGACCGTCTGCACTTCACAGCAGAAGGATATCGTATTCTTGGACGCCGCTATGCGGATGTTATGATGAGCATTATGAACAAAAAGACACAGAAAGTATGCGACAACACCGTACCTGTACAGGAATACCCAATGGTAGATGCTGACGGCCGCGTAACATTCCGTGTCGTAGCACCAGAAGCAACACATGTAGCAGCAGACATCTGCAGCAAGAAGTTCCCTATGATAAAGGACAAAGATGGCGTATGGACTGTCACAACAGAACCTCTTGTTTGCGGTTTCCACTACTATTTCATCAACATTGACGGCATAAATGTCATCGACCCTGCTTCAGAAACATATTTCGGCTGCGGCAAAATGTGTGGCGGCATCGACATCAATGTCAACATCAATGGCAACGAGAATTTGAAAGCTCTCATGAAGGGCGCAACAATGACTGATGAGGAAATTGCCCTTTACTCTTTTGACAAGAACATCAAACATGGTCAGGTGCGCGAATGCAAATACTGGTCAGAAGTTGAACAGAAAGAGCGTCGCTGCTTCGTCTACACTCCAGCAAGCTATGAGTCAGGCAATGCTACATACCCAGTACTCTATCTTCAGCACGGCATGGGAGAAGACGAGAGAGGATGGAGCCAGCAAGGCAAGATGAACTACATCATGGACAACCTTATCGCACAAGGCAAGGCAAAAGAAATGATTGTTGTCATGGACAATGGCAACTGCAGCCATTCTTTCGGAACAAAAAAGGGTGAGACCATGGCAGAGTTTGGGGCATCATTCACTCCTGTCTTGCTCAAGGACATCATACCATTTATCGAAAAGAATTTCAGAGCAAAGACTGACCGCCAGAACAGAGCTATGGCAGGTCTTTCTTGGGGAGGAAAAGAAACACTTGAAATCACAACTGCCAACCTCGACAAGTTCTCTGCTATCGGCACATTCAGCGGTGCCATCTTCGGAGTCGATATCCAAAAATACAATAATGGTGTATTCAGCAATGCAGACAACTTCAACAGCCACATCAACTATTTCTTTATGGGATGTGGTTCTGAGGAGAACTTCGGCACAGAAAAGATGGTAGAAAACCTTCGTAACGCTGGTATCAAAGTAGAATACTACGCTTCACAAGGCACTCATCACGAATGGCTAACTTGGCGTCGCTGCTTTGCCGAGTTCGTGCCTAACATCTTTAAATAAAGTCAAGTTAATTTATTATATATATGAAAGAGGGTGTGCCATTTGACACGCCCTCTTTCATTGTAAGAAAAGTCATTCACATTTGAACCCCAAATCCATGCAATAAGTTTTCGTATCGCCTGTTGCCCTTGCTTTTTCAAAAGACTGTAATCTGTATCAAAATAGAGCATATCGATTGTAATATTTTTCGCCTCAAAAAACAACATCAAGAGATTTTGGGCGAATTAACATTCTTGTCACAATAAGAAACAGAAATGTGAATGCACAAAAATCAGGACATTTCAAAAAACTCAAATACAATTATTGACTTACCAACCCGTCCATAGCGTAGCAACAATATAACTACGAAAGCGAAGAAAGCGAAGGAATCTGATGCAAGTTAAAGTGTCAACATCGCTCCATAGCTGCCACCAAACAACATGAGTTTGCAATAAAAAATCCCACCCTCCTGAGAGTGATGGGATTTTGTGTATAACAGAATCTATAAAATCTTTATTTTGTATTAAAAGCAGAGTAAATTACTTCCATATTGACTCCTCCTGTATTGCCACCTACAAGTCGGCAGCTGCTCATACTGAAATCATGGTCGATCTTCACAACTTTTCCACTTGAGTCTTTAGTAACATTCACTGGAACGATAAGTACCTTATCATAATTGACAGTTGCCGTACCATTCGCTTTCTCCTTAAGCATCGTAGCAATGAGCCGAGCTACATTACCAAACTCATAAGAGTTAGTGCTTTTATTGAAAGATGCAATATATGACTCTCGTCCGTCATTAACCTTATATGTTTCGAAGAAGCCATTAAGATAGTCATCAAGACGCACCATAAGCACAGTTTGCGGAATGGCAAGACTGAACTGCGTGTCAGTCACCTTGTCATTATAACGAGTAAATGAAATCTTTGCTGAATTGATAGTGTCGTTCACATTTATGTTACCTACTGGCAATGTGGCAAGAGTAAACACACCTGCAGGGCACTTCATATATGTAGAACTCTTGTCATCCATCAGTTTATCGAGTCCAGAATTCTCAAAGTGTGTAGCAAGCACTACTTCCTCTGTTGCAGCAAGCTGAGCTAATCCCAACGTGTCTGTGTCATAATAGTCATTATGATATACGAAATTCAAGCGATACTGAATGACATCAATATATGCCATTGCGCCATCACCATTCTCAAGCTTGAAATACATGCCTTTGCTGCCAGGCATTCCTGACTTCAACCAGTTACCAGCTCCCTTGTAATGATGAGGATTCTTACGATAATCATCGATTATTGCCTTGCCAAAGCTATTAGGAAGCGCAACGGTGATATTGTTATTATAGTCACGCTGCCAGCGTTCCGAATCAGGAATGGTACGATCGCTGAGTGTAAACCACTTTGTCGCTATAGGCTTAGCATCACGTTTTAGATAATTTTCTGGCTTGATATTTGTATAGTAGTCAACGTCATTGTCAAGATCATTATCAAGTTCATATACTGAGAGCTTGAATGTTGCAAGCGAGTCACCTACAAATTCTTTAACAAAGAGTTTCAATTCTACCGAAACACAACTGTCACCACGGATTGACTCTGGCAAACTAAAACTATCATTGCAATGAAACTGCGCAAGAAAGTCACTCTTTACTGTAGTTCCTGTCTCAGGGTCAGTATAACGTCCTAAATAGCATACACTTGAGCGTGCAAGTACAGAATCCCCCACTTCGTATGACTCAGTAGCCACCTCGTATGTCTGGAATTTCTTAGTGACAAAATCTGTTCCCGGCATCATGTCAACACCCAATGTTGATGTAGTATCATCACATGACACAAAGAAAAGCGCTACAGCTATTAAAGCAATAAAAGACTTGAATCTCATTTCAAATTAGTCAAATAATGTTTCGTAGAAATCATTGTAGGCATCCTTGTAGTCGCCCTCAACAGGGCCAAGTACAGGGATACCAAGAGACTTAGCATAATCTGCGATTGCAGGGTCAACATCAGAATTCTCCAAAATCACACCATCTGCATATTTAGCGCCGATTTTCGCCATTTCAGTATAGCCAAACGCATCAGCAACGATATCCTGAATGTCTTCATAATGAGCGCTTTTATACTCTATGCACTTTGCATTCTCCTTGCCGAGATCATTTTGGAACATATTAGGAGATACTTCAAGCACAACTTTTGAGTCGCGGAATGAAGGTTCGTCTGCATAAGCTGTCTTAACATAGATTGATGCAAGAGTGGCTGCCCAACCATAACAATGAATGACATCAGGCACCCAGCGGAGCTTCTTCACAGTTTCCAACACGCTGCGCGCATAGAAAACAGCTCTTTCTGCATTGTCAGTATATTCGTTGCCATCTTTATCTGCAATCAATGCTCGCTTTGTGAAATAATCTTCGTTATCTATGAAATATATCTGCATACGAGCAGAAGGAAGCGAAGCCACCTTTATGATGAGCGGATGGTCTGTATCATCTATGATGAGATTCATTCCAGACAAACGCTGCACCTCGTGAAGCTGGTTGCGCCTTTCGTTGATAACACCCCATTTAGGAGAAAATGTTCTTATTTCGTGTCCGCATTCCTGTATAGACGAAGGAAGCATACGCCCTTTTATTGAATTTTCGTTTTCTTCAACAAAAGGGGCAATCTCTGTAGTGATAAATAATATTTTCTTAGCTTTCATTCTTTACATCTGATTTTTTCGCATATCTACGAAAAGTAATGCAAAGATAGTAATAAATATCCTAATAATGTAGAAAATTAGAGATTATTAAGACTTTTTACTCAAGAATAAACGGCCCTGTAGGTATTTTCCTTCTTAAAACTTCAAGTTTGAAGTCAACACCCGCAATAATTCCATAGCCACGCAATATTGTTTCAACAGTTTTCCTTGCAAGCTCTGGATGGTTGTTCTCTTCGCTAAGATGGCACAGCCACACATTTTTAATCCCTTCATGGAAATTTTCTGCCAAGGCGGTGGCGCATTTCACATTAGACAAATGTCCCCTACCACTTGCTATCCTCCTTTTGAGTTCTTCAGGGTATCGACCTTGACCAAGCATTTCCATATCATAATTTGCTTCCAAGACCAAGTAATTGCTTTTGCGGATAGACTCCTTTACGGCTTCGGTAGCATCGCCCACGTCTGTCATAACACAAAACTTATGTTCGCCAATCTCAATAAAATAGCCAACATTCTCGCTTGCGTCATGAGGCAGATAAAAAGCTGTCACTTTGAAAGGTCCTACTTCAAACGCCACATCTTTCTCAATATCACGCCTATTGTCAGACTTGACTGGTGACAGACAAATTCTCCTTATACCTTCGTGTACAAGCGGCGTAGCATATACTGGTATGCCATACTCAGCACTAAATTTACCTGTTGCTTTTATGTGGTCTGCATGATCGTGAGTGATGAGCAAGCCTCGGATTTTCCCCACTTTAACTCCGTATTCATTCAAGTATTTTTTTAAACTACGCAAACTGACGCCACAATCAATGAGTATGGCGTCGTCATCTGTTGACAGGCAATAGCAATTGCCGCAACTACCGCTTCCTATGCTTAAAAATGTTAATGACATCTGTAAAATGAGGAATACTACACTTTATCAACAAAAGATATAGTTCGAGAAAAGTAAGCACAAAGGTAAGGAGTTTAGTCGAGACGACCAAACTTCTTACCATAAATTTGAGATTAAGTTTAGAAACGAACGTCTAAACTTATGTTTTTATCATTCTGCTGATGGCAGGTTTATCGCAATGAAATCCTCATCAAGTTGCTTCTGATCCACAAACGATGGTGCATCAAGCATAACATCACGACCAGAATTGTTCTTAGGGAAGGCAATACAGTCGCGAATAGAATCGAGACCTGCGAAGATAGACACCCATCTGTCAAGGCCATAAGCCAAACCTCCGTGTGGTGGAGCTCCATACTTGAAGGCATTCATCAAGAATCCAAACTGCTCCTCTGCCTTCTCAGGAGTGAATCCTAAGATTTCAAACATCTTTGCTTGAAGCTTAGGGTCATGGATACGGATAGAACCGCCACCCACTTCGATACCATTGCACACCATATCGTATGCATCAGCACGTACTGCTGCAGGGTCGGTGTCAAGCATTGGAATGTCCTCATCCATTGGGTGAGTGAACGGATGGTGCATAGCCATCAAACGTCCTTCTTCCTCACTCCACTCAAACATAGGGAATTCTGTCACCCACAGAAGCGCAAACTTATTCTTGTCACGCAAGCCAAGACGTTCGCCCATCTCAAGTCGAAGTTCACAAAGCTGCTTGCGAGTCTTCATCGCATCCGCACCTGAAAGGATGAGAATGAGGTCACCTGGCTGAGCATTCATCTTCTCCTTGAGAGCAGCAAGATCCTCTGGTGTGTAGAACTTATCCACAGACGACTTCACACTACCATCTTCATTAACACGCGCATAGACAAGTCCTTTTGCGCCAATCTGAGGACGCTTAACCCATTCTGTGAGTTTGTCGATATCCTTTCTTGTATATGAAGCGCAGCCAGTAGCACAAATACCGCCAATATAAGCAGCATCATCAAACACAGGGAATGTGCCCTTCTTCATTGTATCCATAAGTTCTACAAACTCCATGCCAAAACGCATATCTGGCTTGTCTGAACCAAAACGCTTCATACATTCAATCCATGGAAGACGGAGGAAATCACCTTCAATCTCCACACCACGAAGCTCTTTGAAAAGATGCTTAGCCATTCCTTCGAATGTTGTGATGATATCCTCCTGAGTAACGAATGACATCTCACAATCTATCTGTGTGAACTCTGGCTGGCGGTCAGCACGAAGGTCTTCATCACGGAAGCACTTCACAATCTGGAAGTAGCGATCCATGCCTGCCACCATAAGAAGCTGCTTGAGTGTCTGTGGTGACTGAGGAAGAGCATAGAATTGACCTGGATTCATTCGTGAAGGCACGATAAAGTCACGCGCACCTTCTGGAGTTGAACCAATAAGCATCGGAGTTTCTATCTCAAGGAAACCGAGGTTAGAAAGATAATTACGGACTGCGATACAGAAATGGTGACGAAGTTCAAGATTCTTACGCACCGCAGCACGGCGAAGATCCAAATAGCGATATTTCATTCTAATGTCGTCACCACCATCAGAATTATCCTCTATAGTGAACGGAGGAGTAACAGACTCATTAAGTACTGTAAGACTGCTAACTTCTATTTCAATCTCACCTGTCGGTATATTATTGTTCTTGCTGTAGCGTTCTGCCACAACACCTTCAATCTGAATTACATACTCGCGTCCGAGTTTGTTAGCTCTCTCGCAGAGTTCTGCATTTGTCTCTTCATTAAATACAAGCTGGGTAATACCATAGCGATCGCGAAGATCAACAAATGTCAAAGCACCCATTTTGCGTGAGCGCTGCACCCATCCGGCAAGAGTGACCTGCTTGCCTGCGTCAGAGAGTCTGAGCTCTCCATTGGTATGTGTTCTATACATATTTTTGTTGTGAATTTAATTTCAATGCAAAGATAACACTTTTATGTTATAATGTCTATGACGAAACACAAAAAAATGAGATTACCGGATGTCAATCATTTAGAAAGCATACTTATCCGTTCTAACTTGCCACACTTTTCACATTGTATTGAAGAACATCACAATTCGCACAGCAAGCAATCTGTCAGACAAGCTGCGTCTCATTCTTTTTCACGAAAGCGAGGGACTCACACATAGATTAGAAAGGAAGTCCCACAGCAAAATGGAAAGCAAAATCTCGACTGAAGACAGGGTGAAATATCGGATAGTGTTCTTTGCCCGAATACATCGGATTTACCGCCTTCATACCTCCATCAAAACGCACGATAAAGAAATTAGCATCCATTCTCAAGCCTATGCCATAAGCCACAGCAATCTGATCATAGAATTTATCTATACGAAAAGCACCGCCTGGCTGGTCTTCATAGTCGCGTATTGTCCATATATTGCCTGCATCGACAAACGCCGCGCCGCTAAACTTCCAAAACAGCTTAGCGCGGAACTCCATACTAAGATCTATCTTTATGTCACCCGACTGGTTCAAAAAGTTTATCCCCTTGTCCTTCCCATTGTATTTGCCAGGGCCGAGAGAGCGCACAGACCATCCACGCACACTATTTGCACCTCCTGCAAAATAACGCTTTTCAAAAGGCAGCTGCTTGGAGTTGCCATAAGGGTACGCCACGCCAAATGCTCCATGAAAAGCCACAGAGTTATTCTTGTCTATTTTAATGCTCTTGGCGAGATCGAGGTCACCTCTGACATATTGCGCATATCCTATTCCGCAAAACTCATACTGCCCCATATCATTCTTTTTTGCGCCTGCCATATTGGATATTCCATACAGCACATTGCCTGATGTCTCTATATTGAATTTGACTGTATAGGCATTCTTTCCGTATGTCTGTTCACGGGCGCCAAGAGAGTTGTATGTGTAGGTGTATCCGAGTTTCGTTATCAACTGATTTTCATAGTTGTACTTTAGAATTGCATTTGTCTTGCCAAGTGAGTCAAGATATTGCTCCTTGAAGGTTCGCGATATCCAAGGCATATAAACATAGCTAACCTCAAGCAGGTCGAATTTATGCTGTATGTGCGCATCTCTGCTTGACCATTTATATCTCCACGCCGCCGACAGCACACGGCGTTGAAATTCTGGTCTATTCTGCAAGTTATACTGAAGGGAGATTTCCGATGATGCATTATGCAGCATGCCCCATTCTCGTTTCACATACGGAAACAGGAAAGCGGGGAATCCTAATCGCGCTTCCGCACCAAATTCCACATAGTTATTTCCCTCATAGCCTTCAAGACCTGTTATCGCCTCATAAGCACCTCTGATCTTAAACAGAAATGACTCAGATCCATTAAAAAGATTTCTATTCTGAAACGATGTGGACAATGCCGCCCCAAGGTCGCCAGCAGAGTTTGTGGCTTCCACATCAACACCAAAAGAGTTCTCCTTGGCATGATTTATTGTGATATCACAATCAAGGATATCTTCACCTGGGCGTTCGTTAAATTGCACGCTTGAATAAGCCACCGCCCCAAGGCGAGTGTAATTATTATATGTTCGCTTGAACTTTTGTTCGTTATATAAATCCCCAGTCCTGATTAGGGAGTGGGAAGCGAGCAGTTTCTTTCTGAATTTCACATTTCCATTCTGACTCAAAAAATAAAAGCCACGATATTTCAGCGTGTCAATATTGCCTCTGCCCGACACCACATCTGTGAGGAAATGCACATCACCAATAGTATATTTTTTGTGTTCAGAAGCTTTCACACGACCATTTTCCTGATGCTTCTTCACAATTATCGTCAAGTCAACTTCTGTTGAATTAGCCGCCGTATCTGCACTAAACTTAACATTATCTTTCGTGAACTTATAATATCCATTATTTCTCAGATAGTTGGCAATCCTATTGCGCTCACCATTCAACATATTGACATCCAAAGGATAATCTTCTTTCACAAGGGAATTGGCGGTATCTTCCACACACACAAAATGGCGCAAACCTTCATCATCCACCACTCTGTCCACATTGCGTAGCGTATAGCGTTCGTTGGGACTTATATGGTACTCTAAAGCCATCTTCTTGCCTCTGACATCCTTAACCTGACTCACCTCCGCTTTCATATATCCAGCATTGCCGAGCACCTTTTTCATGTCTCCGACAATCTTTGAAGATGTTAGGCTATCATAGAGCACAGGGGCTTCGCCTATCCTTCTCAAGAGTCGAGTACGGCTCTTTGTGGTATCTTGCCCTGACAAACAGTATATTCGTAATGGCACACGCGCGCCAAACCACTTTGAATTGGTATTTTGTGTGGCATAATCATTAAGCAGATATGTTTTCATCAGCTCTTCGTCATCACATGTCACACTTACTCTGTCAAGCAGATAGCTGCCCTCAGGGATGTACTTGTCCACCGAGCATGACGGAGCCAGCAAGCACATTGCAATAAGCATGGTAATATGTAAGAAGAGTTTTTTCATCCGCTTTTGTAAAAATCATGCAAAGGTAAGAAAAAATCTCCTATTGTTAGAATGGACAAAAGAAAAATGGTTACCTTTGCATAAATATCCATTCATCATGATAAGCAAAAACAAGATTAAATACATCCATTCTCTTGAACAGAAAAAATACCGCAAGACAGAAGGCGTGTTTGTTGCTGAAGGCCACAAACTTGTAGGAGACATACTTGGCCATTTCGATTGCGTCTATATAGCTGCAACATCCGAATGGCTCGCAGACAATGCCACACGCATAGATAGGAATACTGAGGTTGACGAGGTTACTGACGAAGAGCTTCGCCGCGCCAGTTTCCAGGAAACGCCCCAACAGGTTCTTGCCATATTCCGTCAGCCAAAGTACGATGTAAATCCCGCACTTGCCGCTGCAAGCAACCTTGTTCTTGCCCTCGACGATGTACAAAATCCAGGCAACCTTGGCACTATAGTAAGACTTGCCGACTGGTTTGGCATCCAGCATATTTTCTGCTCTCTCGGATGCGCCGACATTTACAATCCAAAAACCATTCAAGCCACCATGGGAGGAATAACAAGAGTGCAGGTGCATTATGTTGATCTGCCCGACATGCTCAGCAGTCTTCCTTCGTCCACACCTCTCTACGGCACATTCTTAGATGGCAACAATTTCTACAAGGAGGAACTCACACAAAATGGAGTTATCATAATGGGAAATGAAGGCAAAGGAGTGTCGCCAGCTGTTTCCAAGCTTGTCAATCGCCGACTATACATACCCAATTACCCTACTGGCAGAGAAACATCCGAATCTCTTAATGTCGCAATAGCAACTGCTATTATATGTTCTGAATTCAGAAGAAGGGGGTAAGAGAAGCGTTAGCCTCGGCGAAGCTCTCTAATTTCTTGATAAGTAGGTAATCAAAATTATTTATATGTTCATCCTCGTATGTGTATTCTTAATATCTATACTCTCTTTTGCGCACCTTACTACTTCATCCTCAGTCACTATGCCCGCATAGCTCCTTCAGCTGAAGATAGTAATCTGCATCAAAATAGAGTATATCTATTATAAAACTAATTTTGATCACCTACTTAAAACAAGAAGTTAGTCTATTATCACATCCTCCGAACTCTCATCTGGCTCTCCAAATTCTTCGATATCTTCTTCCTTCTCCTGCTTCTGTTCTTTCACAGGTGTATTCTTGTTTGATTCCTTTTTGTCGCCAGCTTTTTTATCTGCATTTTTATTATCTGCAGATTTCTGTGCAGACTTTTCATCTGCCTCCTTCGAGCGGGCTTCTCTTGCAGCATTAGGTTTAGCAGTTGGCTTTGTCGTTTCTTCTACTGATTCTGCTGATTCCTGTTTAGCATTTTCTTTCTTTGTTGGCGCCTTAAATTCTGAAGCAGAATCTTCGCCATCTTCCTGTTGCTCAGCCTCTTTCACTTCTTCAAATTCAGACAAGTTAGTGCCATAAGTAGTACGAAGCACTTTGAATTCCGTGCGTCGGTTAAGCGAGTTAAGGATGTTCTGCACCTTTTCGTTACTCTTTGAGCGTATGTACGCTTCGGTGAGTGTGTCACCCTCTTCTATTCCTGGTATGGAGTCGTGCAATTGCTCTGCAAGACGCTTTGTTATTATTTTCGGGCGACTCTCTCCATAGCCTACAGCTGTCATACGGTCAGCCTTTATGCCATGTTCGGTCAGGTAACGAACAACAGACTCTGCTCGGCGCTGTGAAAGACGTTCATTATATTCATCATTACCGCGATAGTCGCAATGAGCAGAAAGTTCAATGGTTATGTTTGAGTTTGCCTTCATCATTGTCACGAACTTATTAAGGGCATCCTCTGAGGCAGGAGTGATGTTAGCCTTATCAAACTCGTAGAAAATATTGTCAACAAGCACCGGTATATCCATTGGAGGCAGAGGGAACTGTAGGGTGTACTCTTCGCTCTCTTGAGAACGCTCAACACATATCTCGTTTTTAACATTCAGATACCCTTTGCATGTACCAAGAAGCACATACGACACCCCCGGCTTTATCTCTTGAGTGAAGGAACCGTCACCCTTAACAGATATCTTAAGGTTGGTGCCATCATTGCCCACCATATAGACGAGCGCCTGTGGCAGTTCGTAGCCATCTTTTTCATACACCCATCCTGTTACTGTCTGCAATATCTCAGGGCACTCAAAGGAGTAGATATGATCCATCCCTTTAAGGTCTCCTCTTGATGACGAGAAATAGCCCCTATTATGCAAACCATCGAATGTCATTCCAAAATCGTCAGAAGGGGAATTCAATGGGAATTGCTGATTTTCAACAACAAGCTCATTGCGTACCGTATCCTGATATGCACGGAAAATATCAAGTCCGCCCATGCCAGGATGGCCGTCAGAAGAAAAATAAAGATCTCCGTTAGGACGGAATGAAGGAAACATCTCATTGCCTGGAGTGTTTATCGGTCTGCCTAATGGCTCCATGCCTCCAAAACCACTATCGAGGATACGTGTGCGCCAGATGTCAAGACCGCCCTCGCCCTCTGGACTATCACAGACAAAATACAGCCATTGTCCATCAGGGCTTACAGCTGGATGAGCATAAGAGGTGAGGGTGTCACGAGATATCTCGCATTTAGTAGGTGCGCCCCAGGCGGCATCGCTTCGCTTTGACTGCCATATCTCTGCATAGCGAGGATAGTCGGGGTCAGACGAACAGCGTGTAAAATAAATTGTCTTGCCATCCGGAGCAATACATGACGCTCCTTCATCATAGTCGGTATTGACACCGCCCTCTATTGGCTCCGGAGCCTGCCATTTGCCTTGCTCATTCTTCTTTGCCAGGAAAAGGTCACCAAATTTTATACCTGTGATACCTGATATGTCATCGCCTTGTGCATCTGTTCGTGTAGAAGACAAGACAAGCTGATCAAAGCTGTCGCCAAAAAGCATAGGGCAATAATCCGAGCGACGTGAATTGAACACAGCCTCTTTCTTCACCTTATACTGATTTGGGTGAGATTTCCAATCCTGCGCCAACTTGCAAGATGCCAACCCGTTAGTAGCGAGTTCATCGCCAGGATTGAGGTCAAGATATATCTGAAAATTCTGGGCAGCCTGCTTGTATTGTCCAAGTTTGAGCTGCTGCTGACCGATATAGAGATAGGCAAGGCTGTCAGGTATCTTATAACGTATAGCATTAGAATAGCCTCCAACAGCTTTCTTGCTGTTTCCTATATGGCGAAAACATTCACCAAGCATGAACGCTCGCACAGCACGCTTGTCCTTTTCTTGAGGCTTGCATCGGGAATAGGACTTTTTATAGTTTACGGATGCAGCATAATATTCTCCAATTGCATAGCTCTGCTCCGCTTTCTTGAAAGCAATCATTTCGTTGCTGCAGGCAGAAAGCAGGCATATCGCAATTAGCGACAAGCCAACAAACAAGCAAGTCTTATTATGTAATATATGTTTTATATTATGTTGCATATAAAATGTTTTGAGATGCAATATGCCTTATTTGTGTGTTGCACATTGCCGCTGAGCAGAAGAAAAAGCACCTCTACATTATAAATAACGAGAAGAGGTGCATTTTATTGCGTCAACATGTCATTACTAAGTAGGTGTTCATAATTATTTAAATATTTGATGCGTTCTATTTGAGTCTCAAAGAGGACGTATCAAATATCGGAAACCGCCTACTTATATAAATAATTTTGAATACTTACTTATGCTTTATCGAAAGGCAATCTATATGTACAGCCCTCACGCCACCGCGAGCATCCGTACGCAGCATTTCCTTTTATTATCTTACCTTGTTTGCAGATTGGGCAAGGCATGCCGATTATCTCGTCAGGATTATGCTCTGCCTTAACCTCTGCTGTTGTCTTTTGCGGAGTCGCTGGCTGTGACTTAGCCCTTGCTGGCTTCCTTCGTGGCTGAAATCCTGCAGGCGTGTTTGCTGGTGACGGCTGAGGCATGCGCCTCTTCAAATCCTCCTCCGTAGTAACAGTCACTCTGCTGTTTGTCGTGTCGCTGCGCACAGAAGTCACAACATCTGTCACCATCTCCTTGAGCTCTGCTATAAACTGAGCAGCACTAAATGTATGTTTCTCAATATCACGGAGTTTCTTCTCCCATTGCCCCGTGAGTTCTGCGCTTTTGAGCAGTTCCTCGTGGATGGTGTCGATAAGTTCAACGCCTGTTGGGGTTGCAAAGAGATTCTTCCTCTCTTTGCGGATATAATGCCGTTTGAACAGCGTTTGAATGATTGCAGCTCGTGTTGATGGTCGTCCGATGCCATTCTCCTTCATCAAGTCGCGAAGTTCCTCGTTGTCAACAAATTTACCTGCTGTCTCCATCGCTCTCAAGAGTGTGGCTTCTGTGTATGGCTTTGGCGGTTGTGTCCATTTCTCCGACAGAGCAGGCACATGAGGCCCCGACTCACCCTTGGCAAAGGATGGCAGAGAGCCATCAACATCCGACTTATTCTCTTCATCCGAATCCGCAGCAGCTTTCTTGTATATAACCTTCCAGCCTTCATCGAGAGTCGTTCGGCCGCTTGTGCGGAAAAGCACGGTTGCCGTTTCATCAGCATTGCTTTCTGCAACCGACTTCTTCACCTCGCCATACACCGTCGTCATCTCGAATTTACAGTCAGGATAGAACACGGCGATAAATGCGCGAGCCACAAGGTCATACACATGTCGCTCCATGTCTGTCAAGCTTACAGCAGGCACTCCAGTAGGGATAATCGCATGGTGGTCAGTCACTTTAGATGAGTCGAACACCTTTTTCGATTTTATCAACGCCCTGCCAGCAAGAGGCTGTATAAACTGCTCGTAACCTCTTATTCCTGAAAGAATCTGCGGGCATTTAGGGTAAATATCATCAGAGAGGAATGTGGTGTCAACACGAGGGTATGTAGTGTATTTCTTCTCGTAAAGACTCTGTATCAGCTGTAATGTCTGTTCTGCGCTATATCCGAATTTCTTATTGCAGTCAACCTGCAAAGATGTAAGGTCATAAAGACGAGGGGGTGCTTCCGAGCCCCTTTTCTTCTGTATGTCTATCACCGTGAAAGGATTGTCCTTGATAGCGTCAAGAACTGCCGCGCCTTCTTCTTCAGTAGCATATTCTATCTGTTTGAATACAGGCCCTTTAGGTTTAGGATTCTTCCCTTGAGCCACAGCCTCTGCCATCTCTGCTGCAGCCTCCGCTTCTGCTTCCTCATCGTGAGCTATGGCATTGAATTTTGTGTCTCTGTACATGGTGGACAGAACCCAGCTTTGTCTTGGCACGAATTCTTCTATCTCTTTCTGCCTGTTAACAATAAGCGCAAGTGTAGGTGTCTGGACGCGTCCAATAGACAGCACCTGCTTATTCTGTCCATATTTGAGGGTGTACAGCCTCGTAGCGTTCATGCCTAAAGTCCAGTCGCCAATAGCTCGAGACAGTCCTGCTTCATAGAGCGACTGGTACTCATCCTGGTCTTTCAGATTGTTGAATCCCTCACGAATAGCCTCTTCTGTCAGCGACGAAATCCACAGACGCTTCACAGGGCATTTCGCCCCTGCTTTCAGCATCACCCATCGCTGGATAAGCTCTCCTTCCTGCCCGGCATCACCGCAGTTGATAATGCCGTCAGCGGTCTGTATCAGACTTTCTATAACAGCGAACTGCTTCTTCACGCCCTCATCATCCTTCAGCCTAATGCCAAAGCGCGCTGGTATCATGGGCAAATCCCACATATCCCAACGCTTCCATCTTTCGTTATATTCGTCTGGCTGCTTCAACTCACAGAGATGTCCAAATGTCCATGTGACCTGATAGCCATTGCCTTCGATATACCCCTGCTTAGCATGAGTGGCGCCAAGCACATTGGCAATGTCTCGCGCCACAGACGGTTTCTCTGCTATACAAACAATCATTTTGCTGTGATTTTCTGATTACGGAGTTAGTTCATTGTCAATCATCCATTGTCAATTGACTCAATTGTTCATCTTCTTATGCTGGTCATGCAGCTCTTTCGCCTGACGCAGAATATCGCTTGAAAATATGAAATCCTCCAGTTTCTTGTTGGCGGCATCCATTATCTCCTTGTTGCTGCCCTGCCACTCGGCGCGGCCGTCACAGATGAATGTGATGTTCTCGCCTATCCCCATCACAGAGTTCATGTCATGAGTGTTCACTATCGTGGTTATGTTATCCTCATGAGTAATATCCGAAATCAGCTCGTCAATGACAATGCTTGTCTTTGGGTCCAGACCAGAGTTTGGCTCGTCGCAGAAGAGGTATTTCGGTTCGAGGACAATAGCCCTTGCTATTGCCACACGCTTCTGCATACCTCCTGAAATCTCGCCTGGATATTTATTCTCAGCACCAGCAAGGTTGACACGTGCGAGACACTCCAAGGCTTTCTTCTTTCTATCCTCATAACTGTCGTATGAGAACATATTGAGAGGGAACATCACATTATCAAGAACTGTCATCGAGTCAAAAAGCGCCGCACTCTGGAATATCATGCCCATCTCACGGCGGAGCAGTATCTTATCTTTCTTCGAGAGAGAGACAAAATCCTTGTCGCCGTAGAAAATACTTCCTCTTGTCGGAGTGAGAAGTCCTACGATGTTCTTCATCAAGACTGTCTTTCCGCTACCGCTCTGACCAATGATAAGATTCACCTCACCATCACGGAAAGTTGCGTTTATGTCTTTGAGGACATCCTTATCATCAAAGCTCTTATACAAATGCTCTATCTTAATCATAAGTAGTTGTCTAAATCGTTTACACCGTTACGATGCCCAAACAGTTGTTGTTGCTATGTCAGCAGATTTGTCAGGAAGATATCGCTGAAGAGGATGAGTATGCTCGATGTCACAACAGCATCCGTGCTTGACTTTCCCACTTCCACACTTCCGCCCTCAACCGTGTAGCCTTTATATGCCGACACGCTTGTGATGATAAATGCATAAACTACGGCTTTTATCATGCCACACCAGAAAAACCACTGATTGAAATTATACCTGAAGCCCTCATCCAGCTCCGGCACGGTTGTCGTCCCTAAAAGCGTTGTGGCGTACGAACCTAAAATGCCCGAGCACACGCTGAACGTGACAAGTATAGGGATAATTGTCATCAGTCCCAGTATCTTCGGGAGAATCAAGAAATTAGCAGAGTTGACGCCCATAATGTCCAAAGCATCTATCTGCTGGGTTATACGCATTGTACCTATCTCAGAAGCTATATTTGAGCCGACCTTACCTGCAAGGATGAGACACATAATGCTTGATGAGAATTCCAGCAGCATAATCTCACGCGTCGTGTAGCCCACAACCATTCGCGGCATCCATGGACTCTGAATGTTCAGTTTGATCTGCAGACAGATTACAGCACCAATGAAGAAGGAGATAATCAGTACAATACCTATTGAGTTATATCCTAACTGATACATTTCAGTCAAATACTGCTTCATAAACATTCTCCACCTATCTGGCTGAGAAATCACTCTTCCCATCAGCTGCACATACCTGCCAAGATGGGTTAATCCACTTTTTATAGAAAGCACTTCTTTATTACGATTTAATAAATTACAGATAGCAAAATATTCGCAAAATTAGTGTTTTTTGTTCAAAAGAGAGATATTTAACATAGTTTTTCTTTTTATGAAGCAACTAATCAACAAACAATTTGTACTTTTGTAACTAATTTGACATATCATATGGAAATTAAACCGATATCATTAACAACAAATGCAGGAGACGCGGAAATTCCAGAATATTCAGAGGAAAGGAACACGCTATACACTCGCAATCTCGTCAAGACTTACGGAAAGCGCACCGTGGCCAATAATGTGTCCATAAGTGTGCGGCAGGGAGAGATTGTAGGATTGCTTGGACCTAACGGAGCAGGAAAAACCACGTCTTTCTATATGACAACAGGTCTTGTGGTGCCAAACAGCGGACAGGTTTTCATCAATGACAATGAAATCACCAAGGACCCTGTATCCACCCGTGCAAAAAAAGGTGTCGGCTATCTCGCCCAAGAGGCAAGCGTTTTTAGGACAATGAGCGTTGAAGACAACATCATGACTGTTCTTGAGATGAAATACAAGTCAACGGCGGAGCAGAAAGAGCATCTCGAACAGCTCCTCGATGAGTTCAACCTCCAAAAGGTGAGGAAGAATAACGGCAATCAGCTCTCCGGAGGTGAGAGACGACGTTGCGAAATCGCACGATGCCTCGCCATCGACCCTAAATTCATCATGCTTGACGAACCTTTTGCAGGTGTTGACCCTATAGCGGTTGAGGATATCCAATATGTGGTATGGAAGCTGAAAGACCGAAACATCGGAATCCTCATCACCGACCATAACGTGCAGGAGACGCTTTGCATCACCGACCGCGCATACCTGCTTTTTGAAGGAAGAATCCTCTTCAAAGGCACACCGCCAGAGCTGGCAGAAAACAGCATCGTAAGAGAGAAATACCTCGGAAGCAATTTCGTCCTTCATCCAAAGGACTTCCAGCAGATTGAGGAGAAGAAGAGGAAAGAGGCTGAAGATAACAAATAGAAACATAACATCACATTATATATAAATGACAGAAGTAGAAAAGTTAGTAGAAGCTTGCGTTGCAGGCATTCAAGAAAAGAAAGGAAAGAACATTCGCGTTGTCAACCTCGAAAATATTGACGACACTATCACAAAATATCTTGTTATCTGCGAAGGAAACACACCTACACAGGTATCAGCAATTTACGACTCTGTTCGTGTCTTCTCACGCGAGAAGGCGAACATGCGCCCATCGGCTGTTGACGGCACACGCAACTACCTCTGGGTGGCGATGGACTACATCGATGTTGTCGTACACATCTTCGTGCCTGATGCTCGTGAATTCTACGACATCGACAACTTATGGGAGGATGCCGACTACGAGGAGATACCTGATCTTGACTAAAGCACCAGCCAGACGTCCGTTTGCTGATGTTAGAACTCACTTCATTTTTACTATTTGACAGAGCAGCATGTTCTGCTACGCAATGATTTCAGCGTTTATCGACAATGGAACAAAACAACAATAAAAAGCAGATGAAAAAGCCAAGATTCAATTTCACTTGGCTGTACATTCTTTTGATTGGCGGCATGATATTCATGATATTCACCCGCCATGACACATCTTCATCAAGATCCATCAACTACACCACTTTCAAGGAACTGGTGACTAAAGGCTATGTTGCTGACGTGCTTATCAACAAAGACAAGCTAACACTTACTCTTGCCATCGACAAGAAGTACAACAAGCAAGTCTTCGGCGCGGCAAGCGGCGACAAGGAGCAGGGAAGAATAAAGGTAGAGTTTGGATCTATTGAAAATCTCGAAAACTTCATTGACAAACAGACTGAAGAGGGACATTTCAAGGGTAAGGTTGACTATGAGAAGGAGAACGACATCTTAACCAACATTCTGTGGAATTTCGCCCCTATCATACTCATTATCGTCGTTTGGATTTTCATAATAAGAAAGATGGGCGGCGGAGGCGGCATCATGGGAGGTGGAGGCATCTTCTCTGTCGGCAAGTCTAAAGCCCAGCTCTTTGAGAATAACAAAAATACGCCAAGCATCACGTTTAAGGACGTGGCAGGACAGGCTGGCGCAAAACAAGAGGTGCAGGAGATTGTGGACTTCTTGAAGAACCCTAACAAATACACGCTTCTTGGCGGTAAGATACCAAAGGGCGCACTTCTTGTAGGCCCTCCTGGCACAGGTAAGACTCTGCTGGCTAAAGCTGTTGCCGGCGAGGCTGGCGTGCCTTTCTTCTCGCTCTCAGGTTCAGAGTTTGTCGAGATGTTTGTCGGCGTCGGCGCATCCCGTGTCAGAGACTTGTTCCAGCAGGCAAAGACTAAGGCGCCATGCATCGTGTTCATCGACGAGATTGACGCCATAGGTAGAGCGCGAAGCAAATCACCATCCATGGGAGGAAACGACGAGCGAGAAAGCACGCTCAATCAGCTTCTCACAGAAATGGACGGATTCGGCACCAACAGCGGCATTATCATCCTGGCGGCAACAAACCGTGCCGACATCCTCGACAAGGCTCTCCTGCGTGCCGGCCGCTTCGACCGTCAGATACATGTTGACCTCCCTGACCTCAACGAGCGTAAAGAGATTCTCATGGTACACCTCAAGCCGATAAAGATTGACGAAACGGTGGATGTGGACCAGATTGCACGACAGACGCCGGGATTCTCTGGAGCGGACATTGCCAATGTCTGCAATGAGGCTGCGCTGATTGCTGCTCGCAACAACAGCGACTGGGTGACTAAGCAATGTTTCCTCGACGCTGTTGACAGAATAATCGGCGGACTGGAGAAGAAGACCAAGCTCCTCACAAACCTCGAGAAGAAGACTATCGCCCTCCACGAAGCAGGACACGCCACAATCTCATGGTTCCTCGAATACGCCAACCCTCTCGTAAAGGTCACTATCGTGCCACGCGGACAGGCGTTGGGAGCAGCATGGTATATGCCTGAGGAGCGCCAGATAAGCACAAAGGAGCAACTCAGCGATGAACTCTGCTCGCTCCTCGGCGGTAGAGCGGCTGAAGAGCTGTGTCTCGGCCATATCTCAAGCGGCGCCGCCAACGACCTTGAAAGAGCGACAAAGATGTCACACGCCATGATAGCATACTACGGCATGGGAGAGAAGCTCCCTAACATCTGCTATTACGACAATCAGGAATACAACTTCAGCAAGCCTTACAGCGACAAGACTGCGGAGACCATCGACGAGGAGGTGCGCAACCTCATCTCTGCCCAATACAACAGGGCAAAGGCTGTGCTCTTAGAGCATAAGGAGGGACACGCCCAGCTTGCACAGATACTCATCGACCGCGAGGTGATATTTGCTGAAGACCTTGAGAATATCTTCGGAAAGCGACCATGGACTTCACGAACAGACGAGATTCTCGCTTCTAACTCCGAAAACGGCGATGGCGAAGAGAAGGACGACTCTACAGCCTTTGACCACAAGAAGGAGAACGAGGAAATCATTCGCCAGAAAATCATCCAGGCTGTTGTGGAAAAGGCTGAAAAGGCAAAGAAGTCAACAGCAAACGACGACGAAGATAAAAGTACAGACGAAGGAGAAGGAGGCAATGCTTAATTGCCTCCCCATCCACCTCAACACACGTTTGGGGCATACATTAATTACGAATACCTACTTAGATTTAACCTAAAGTGAAAAATTTCATCACGCGCGCTATAACGGGAATCCTTTATGCTGCAACCCTCATAGGCTGCATCATCTGGAATCACGTCTCTCTTCTAATACTCTTCACGGTGATTACGGCATTGACTGTGTGGGAGTTCACCACAATTGTCAACCGCAACATGAACCTGCAGGTCAACCGTTTCATCACAACGGCATCCGCTGTATATCTCTTTGCTGCTGTGTGGATGTACAACTCCACTCTCATGCAGGCAGAGGTTTTCATCCCCTATCTCATATCAATCTTATACTTGCTGATATCCGAACTCTATTTCGACAGAGAGAACAATATCCTCAACTGGGCTATGGCGCTCATGGCGCAGCTATACATCGCCCTGCCATTTGCAGCATTCAACACTTTGTGCTTCATCAACACGCCTTCAGGAGTATGCTATTACTTCTGGTACGCGCTCTCTGTGTTCATATTCCTCTGGGCAAGCGACACCGGCGCCTACATCTTTGGTTCATGGCTCGGAAAACATAGGCTTTTCCCACGCATCTCGCCAAAGAAGTCATGGGAGGGAAGCATCGGAGGTGGCGTCACAGCTGTTGTCGCCTCACAGGCTATAGCCTATTTCATCCCCTTTTCAGAAAACATCGACAGCATCACAAGTCATCTGCTCTGGGCAGGACTCGCAGTTGTCGTCGTCATAACCGGCACATGGGGCGACCTCGTTGAGTCGCTCCTCAAGCGACGCCTCGGCATCAAAGACTCTGGCAGCATACTGCCTGGACACGGAGGCATGCTCGACAGATTCGACAGCTCGCTCATAGCAATACCTGCCGCTGTCATCTATGTATATACTATTATGCTAAATATTATTCACTGAATCTTCTGACATTCTGACTGCCTACACCCGCCTTCACCAAGGCATGGCTGAACAGAATGAGAGGATAACCTATTAATTTTTACACTATGACTGAAATTCAGAACCCCACTGAGGAGCCTGTAGTAGAAGCTACAGCAGCAGAAGAGCCTCAGGCAGAAAACTCAGCAACATCTATCGCTACCTACGAGACAAAGGCACAGGTCGTTGACCGCCTCAAGGCTCTCGCTGAAGGTGACGAAGAAGTTACTCGTCAAGAACTTGATTCTCTCAAGAGCATCTTCTACCGCATTCAGCATCAGGAAGCTGACGCTGCATACAAGAAGTTCATCGAAGAAGGAGGAAGCGCAGAAGATTTCCTTCCTGCACCAAATCTTGAAGAGGGCGAGTTCAAGGCGCAGATGGCTGTCATACGCGAGAAGAGAGCCGCAGCAGCTGCTGCCCTCGAACAGGAGCGTGCAGCCAACTACGAAAAGAAACTTGAGATAATTGAAAAGATAAAAGCTCTCACAGAAAACCCTGATGAGATTAACCATACATACAATGATTTCAAGGAACTTCAGCAGAAGTGGAACGAACTGAAAGAGGTGCCAGCAGAAAAAGCCACCGACCTGTGGAAAAGCTACCAGCAGGCTGTAGAGGCTTTCTACGACACACTCAAACTCAACAACGAGCTTCGCGCCTACGACTTCAAGAAGAACCTCGAACTCAAAACTGCAATCTGTGAGGCTGCAGAGAAACTGGCAGAAGAGACTGACATCATCGCCGCTTTCCGCAAACTGCAGCAGCTCCATCAGGAATTCCGCGAGATAGGACCTGTAGCAAGCGACCTCCGCGAGCAGATCTGGACACGCTTCAAGGATGCGTCAACTGTCATCAACAAACGCCATCAGGAGCATTTCGAGACTCGCAAAGCACAGGAAGAGGAGAATCTCGCAAAGAAGACTGCCATCTGCGAGGAAATCGAAGGCTTCGCACTCGACGAACTCAAGACTTTCGCTGAATGGAACAGCCTCTCCGACAAAATCACAGCTCTCCAGGCAGAATGGAAGACTATAGGTTTCGCTCCACAGAAGATGAACACAAAAATCTTCGAGCGTTTCCGCAGCGCATGCGACAATTTCTTCACTCGCAAGAGCGAATACTTCCAGTCTGTACGCGACAACCTCAACCAGAACTATGCTCTCAAGCTCGAACTCGTAGAGAAGGCCGAGGCTCTCAAGGACAGCACAGCATGGAAGGAGACAACAGACATCCTCGTTGACCTCCAGAAGAGATGGAAGGAGATTGGCACCGTGCCAAAGAAGTACAGCGACCAAATCTGGGAGCGCTTCAATGCTGCATGCGACGCTTTCTTCGCAGCAAAGAAAGAAAGCACTTCAGATGTGAGAGCAGAACAGACTGCCAACATGGAGAAGAAGAAGGGCATCATCGCCGAACTTGCCGCTATACAGCCAGAGCAGTTTGAGGGCGACCTCCGCGCTAAACTTCGCACAGCACAAGAGGAGTGGAACAACGTGGGACATGTGCCTTTCAAGGAGAAAGACAAGCTCTATAAGCTGCTCCGCGAACAGATGGACCGCCTCTACGGCTACCTCAACGACAACGCTAAGGCGCAGCGTCTCAACCGCTTCAAAGACAGCATCAAGAACAATAATAGCGGAGACATCCGCACACGACTTGTACGCCAGCTCGACATCCTCAAAAACGAGATTAAGACTTACGAAAACAATCTCGGCTTCTTGAATCTCTCAAGCAAGTCAAAGCAGGGCAACGCTCTCGTCGAAGAGCTTAACCGCAAGATGGAGAAGCTCAAGGCTGACATGGATGAGGTAAAAGCAAAAATTGCTGCTCTCGACGAAAGTAAAAAGAAATAACATAAACTTATACAAGTTTCTTTCTGCGAAAGCGCAAGCGATAACGCAAGCTCCACTTGTTAGTCATGATTTATAAACAAAGATTCAACCAAATTCAACCTAATTTTTAGGAAGATTTGCTCTTCTATCAAGAAAATTCAAAGAGCCTAAAGGCTCCAATTTGGTTGAATTAGGTTGAATCTTTGTCAATAATAACAATAGCTGAGTAGTTACACTTGTTATGAAGTTAAAGAGTAGTTAAAGAGAAGTTAAAGTGACAAATGTCCGACAAGACAAATGTCCCTTTAACTCCGAGCGAAGCGATAACTCCTCTTTAACTCCACTTTAACTCCACAAAACGAAGTGGCGTTGCATGGCGTATTCCTCTTTGGAATTTAGACTGCGACGGCTGTCAAGCATTCTTTTTCATCCTCCTTCGTATGTCAAACAAACCTGCACAAACGCATTACTGACTTTTCAAACGCATCATACAGGAAAGAAAAGCAAAAAAAGCATGTCAGCATTTAAACCATCACATCTCTATGCAGTCAAAGATGCGTAAATAACAAAAAACTAATTATAAGAAAATGAAAAAGATTTGTAGTGTTATCTTATTCTCAATGATGACATTATCACCATTGGCAGTAAATGCACAAGACTTCGGCGGAGGTTTTGGATTTGGTGGAAATCAGCAGAGTGATGTCCAAGCACAGTTCTCAGAGAAATTTACAGATATTAATTACGCTGATGACGATCAGGCTTACCATACTCTTGATATCTTCCTACCAAAGACCAAAGCACCAAAAGGAGGTTACCCTGTAATCGTACACATCTACGGAAGTGCATGGTTCAGCAACAGCAGCAAGGGTATGGCTGACATTAACACAATCTGTGCCGCACTTCTTGACGCGGGCTATGCGGTTGTATGTCCTAACCACAGAAGCAGCAGCGACGCTAAGTACCCTGCTCAGATAAATGACATCAAGGCTGTCGTGCGCTGGGTGCGCGGCAATGCCAAGAAATATAATTTCAACCAAAAGTACATCGGCACTTCCGGTTTCTCTTCAGGAGCGCATCTCGCCTCTCTCTGCGCCATGTCTAACGGCGTGAAGACAATGAAGGTGGGTGACACAGAAATGGACATTGAGGGCAATATCGGCAAGTACACAAAAATGAGCAGCAACGTGTTTGCTTGTTGCGAGTGGTCAGGCCCTATCGACCTTATGAATATGGATTGTGACGGTGTGGAAAAGAAAGGCTTCAAGCCTGAAGATGCGTTGATGGGCTTTGCCTACCCTGGTCATGAAAACGCTTATGCGCTTCTCTCCCCTATCACTTTTATCACAGAGAAGAGTGTTCCTCTACATGTGTTCCATGGCTCTGCTGATAATGTGGTACCTTGCTGCCAGGGTGAAGAGCTGTTTGCCGCACTCAAGGAGAAAGGCGTGAAGACAGGATTCATCAAGCAGGAAAATGGCGGACATGGTTTTAATATGTACTCAAAGGAGAATCTTGATGTCATGGTCAAATTCTTCAATGACGCAAAGAAATAATTAATTTAATAAAAAATTGATTTGATATCTAAACTCTGTAAAATTACTTTATTACACGAAAAAAAGACTGACCGCGACGGCCAGTCTTTTTTTTATGTCTCATAAACTTTGACTCTTACTCTTTGTCGCCCTTGCGCTCTCGCGCCTATGGAAGAAGCAAAGAGATAGCGCCAAGCATCATGACTTGAAATACGCACGGAAATGATCGAAAATCTTTTTCTTGATGCTTGTTGACGGTTTGATGTTGTCGCCTCCGTCAAGCACCTCTATAGCTTTCTTCTCCTCTTTTGTGAGTGTCTCCGGGATATAGACGGTGATATTTATCACCTCATCGCCTCGTTGGTGTGCATAGCCGTTGATGTCGGGGATTCCCTTGCCACGCAGACGCAAAACTGTGCCCGGCTGTGTGCCTGGCTCAATCTTTATCTTTGCCTTGCCGTCATGCGTTGGCACTTCAAGGCTGCATCCGAGAGCCGCCTGCGGTATGGTGAGAATAAGGTTGTAAACGAGGTCGCATCCGTCGCGTACAAGGTCTGGGTGCGCCTTCTCATGCACAAGCACCTGCAAATCGCCATTCACGCCGTTGCGTCGTCCTGCGCCGCCCTTGCCCTGGAAATTGTATGCATATCCCTCAACAAGACCTGCAGGGAGTTCGACCTCGACCTGCTTCTCGCCCTTCACGATACCTTCGCCGTTGCAATGCCTACATTTATTCTTTATGACGCTTCCCTCGCCCTGACAGGTTGGGCAGACAGACTGAGTCTGCATCACGCCAAGCAGAGTCTGTCGGCTCTTGACAACGACACCAGAGCCGCCGCATGTGCCACAAGTGCTTTTCTCGCCATCAGCAGAGCCTGAGCCGTTGCAATGCTCACATTTAATGTCGGTGCGGATGTTGAACTTCTTTGTTGTGCCGTTGACAACCTCATTGAGGTCGAGTTCGATGCGCATGCGAAGGTCCTGTCCTTTATACACAGGCTTGCGCTGCGAACCGCCTCCACCGCCGAAGCCGCCGAAACCGCTAAAGCCGCGTCCGCCACCTCCGAAGATGTCGCCAAACATGCTGAAGATGTCATCCATAGACATTTCCGCTCCACCGCCGAAGCCGCCTCCGCCGCCAGCACCAGGACCGAACGCATCTGGACCGAACTGGTCGTAACGCTGCCTCTTCTGTGGATCGCGAAGCACATCGTAAGCTTCTGCCGCCTCCTTGAACTTCTCCTCAGCCTCCTTGTCACCCGGATTGCGATCAGGGTGATATTTGATGGCCATCTTCTTGTAAGCCTTCTTTATTTCGTCGTCTGAAGCGCTTTTAGAAACGCCAAGCACTTCATAGTAATCTCTTTTTGCCATAAATTGCCGCTATGTGTTAGCTATATATACCGATGATGTTGAACAAGCGTTTTTACTGAGCAACAACAACTTGCGCAAAGCGAATAACCTTGTCGTTGAGTGTGTAGCCCGCCTTTGTGCAGTCAAGCACCTTGCCCTTCAACTCTTCGCTCGCAGCAGGAACTGTCGCTATAGCATCGTGCAAGTCGGCATTGAAAGACTCTCCAACAACCTCCATCTTCTTAAGACCTTCCTGCGCAAGGAGCTTAAACATCTTGTCGATGATAAGGTTCACTCCCTCTTTGATGGCTGTGACATCCTCGAACTTGTCCATATTCTGCTGGGCTCTTTCAAGGTCATCGACAACAGGAAGCAGAGTGGTGATAATCTTCGTACCGCCATTTTTGATGAGATCGGCCTTTTCTGCCATCACCCTCTTGCGGTAGTTGTCGAACTCAGCCACTTTATAAAGCTGCTGCTTTTTGAGTTCTTCAATCTGTGCCTCAAGAGCCGCAATCTTTTCCTCAGGAGTCTGTTCCGCAGCAGCAGCTTCAGGAGCCTCTTCTGCTGCTTCAGGAGCAGCGTTATTCACTTCTTCATTAACAACTTCTTCGTTAATGATTTCTTCTTTTTCTTTTGTATCTTGTGACATAATGTTATGGATTTTAGTCAGTAGTTGTTCAAAATCTAAATGACACTCGGCGCATCATTTCTGATGCCATAAATGTCGGAAAGTACCTGCTCTGTGAAATAATTGCTTGAACAGCTACCAATTACGCCGTCAACAAAAAAGATGCCAGCATCAGCAGATGCCAGCATTTTATGACATTGTGTCTATATCAGCGCGTATCTCTACATGAAAGCATGACAAACTGGTCACTATCGTGAGGTTGCCAACGGAATCAGTAAAGCTCGTCGCTTGTATATCCAACAGGTAGTTTTCGGCAATTATAGCCTGATGCCATTATTTCACCGTATGCACCAGCAGAAAGCATGGCAATCAAGTCGCCGCGCTTTGTCTTGGCAAGCTTGATGCCCTTGTCGAACACGTCGCTTGACTCGCAGATAGGACCTACAACATCGTATGTCTCCTCTGCCTCTGAGCTTGAGAGGTTGATAGTCTTATGATGCGCGTCGTAGAGTGCAGGACGAATCAAATCTGTCATACCAGCATCAACAATCGCAAACTTCTTGACAGAGCCCTCTTTCACATAGTTGACCTTTGTGATGAGCGCGCCACATTGTCCCACAACAGAACGTCCGAGTTCGAAGTGAACAGACTGTCCTGGGCGAAGCTTGAGATATTTGTTATATGTAGCGAAGTAGTCAGCAAAGTTTGGAATAGGATTTCCCATTGGGTCGTCATAGTCGATGCCAAGACCGCCGCCCACATTGATGATTTCTATTGAAAGGCCAGACTCGTCGAGCTTGTCCTGAAGTTCGTTGATACGGTTAGAGAGAGCGACGAAGTCGTCCATCTCAAGAATCTGGCTTCCGATATGGAAATGAAGGCCCTTGAACTGAATGTTTTTGAGAGTCTTTGCAAGAAGGATGAATTTCTCCATATCCTCCATAGCGATGCCGAACTTATTTTCAGCGAGGCCAGTAGTGATGTTTGCATGAGTGTGAGCGCCAACATTTGGGTTGATGCGGAAGCAAACTGTTGCCACCTTGCCTTTCTTGCCAGCAATCTCATTGATTACCTCAAGTTCAGGTATAGACTCAACATTGAAGCAGAAAATCCCCTTGTCAAGTCCAAGTTCAATCTCCCAGTCGCTCTTGCCAACACCTGCAAATACAATCTTGTCGGCAGGGAATCCGGCAGCTAATACCTGTTCAATCTCGCCGCCACTCACACAGTCGATGCCAAGACCAGCCTCATTGATGACTTTAAGCACCTTGAGGTTGGCGTTCGCCTTTACTGCATAGTGAACGAAATAGTTGTCGTATTTTTTTGTCTCCGCATTGATAACAGCAAGTGTCTCACGGAGAATGTTTGTGTCGTAGAAGTAGAAAGGTGTGCGTATATTGCTGAACTTCTCTACATTGAATGTTAATGCCATATAATATTAGCTATTCAAAATTATTCATACAAGTTTCGCAAGCTGCAAACTTACGAAACTTGTATTCTCTTTTCGTTTATAATCAGTTATTCAACTTTTGCAAGTTTGCAACTTGCTCGTTTTGAGGAGTTAAAGTGGAGTTAAAGAGGAGTTATCGCTTCGCTCGGAGTTAAAGAGACGTTTGCCATGTCAGACATTTGTCACTTTAACTACCCTTTAACTTCTCTTTAACTACCCTTTAACTACAGGGGCAAGTGGAGCGTTATCGCTTGCGCTTTCGCAGAAAGAAACTTGTATCAGTTATTAAAGAGATGGTCGGACAAAGACTGGAGAGCAGCCTTCTTGTCTGATGCTGAGATAAGGAATGATATGTTATGGTTTGAACCGCCATAAGAAATCATGCGAACAGGGATGTTCTTGAGTGCTTCTGTTGCCTTGCTTTCAAAGCCGACATTCTGAGACTCGAGGTCGCCCACAACACAGATGATGCACATGTCATTGTCAACCTGCACATGTCCGAACTTCTTAAGTTCGTTGACAATGGCTGTGAGGTTTGTAGTGTTATCAATTGACACAGAAACACCAACTTCTGAAGTTGCAATCATATCGATAGCAGTCTTATTTGTCTCGAAAATCTCGAACACCTTGCGAAGGAATCCGTATGCAAGGAGCATGCGAGAAGATGTAATCTTGATGGCTGTGATGTTGTCCTTAGCCGCTACTGCCTTAATCTTGCCCTTCTCAGTCTCATTGCTGATGACTGTGCCTGCAGCAGAAGGATCCATTGTGTTGAGAAGCTTGACAGGTATGCCAGCATACTTAGCAGGCTGCACGCATGTTGGGTGAAGAATCTTCGCACCGAAATAGGCGAGCTCGGCAGCCTCCTCAAAGTGGAGATGGCTCACAGGAGCTGTCTTATCTACGAAGCGAGGGTCGTTGTTGTGCATGCCGTCGATGTCTGTCCAGATCTGAATCTCAGAAGCATTGACAGCAGCGCCGATGAGAGAGGCAGTATAGTCGGAGCCACCACGCTGGAGGTTGTCAATCTCTCCGTATGCATTGCGGCAGATGAATCCCTGAGTGATGTATATCTCCTTGCCAGGAACAGCCTCAAGCTGAAGAGCGATTTTCTCGCGGATATATTCAAGGTCTGGCTCAGAATTCTTGTCGGTGCGCATGAATTCAAGTGCAGGGATGAGTGCAGCATTATAACCCTGCTCGATGAGATAGTTTGTAACCATGTTGGTAGAGATAATCTCTCCCTGTCCAACGATGATTTTCTCTTCGAACATAGTGAAAATGCCCTT
This sequence comes from Bacteroidaceae bacterium, assembly GCA_024401215.1. Taxonomy (GTDB): domain Bacteria; phylum Bacteroidota; class Bacteroidia; order Bacteroidales; family Bacteroidaceae; genus Minthosoma. Next base: position 14,060 of record JAKSLL010000016.1, on the reverse strand, counting down.
TGTGAATGAACGGAGGTAGTCAAACTCCTGCTTGAGGAAATCAAGAGTCTGCTTCTTCATTTCTTCTGTGGTGTAGAGCTCTTCAACATGCTTCTTGTACTTGTTCTCCAATGCGTTGATTGTCTCCTGAGCGCCTTCTGGGTTCTTCTTGTAGAGATAATCAGAGATTTCAACAAGTGAATTTGTTGTGCCTGACATAGCAGAGAGAACTACAATTTTCTGCTCGCCGTCAGTAATTAGTTTTACCACATCCTTCATTCTTTGAGGAGTGCCAACGGATGTTCCGCCAAACTTGAGTACTTTCATAAATATATATAAATGTGTAATTTCCTATTGTTTTAGCAACGTGCGGGAAACACGTCATTTTACGCGTTGTTAGTCGAGTTCTTCGGTGGCGTTTGCAAGCGCCTCGCCTTTCACCTCCACTAAATTATGGTTTTCACAACGGAACACCCTGCCAGGGTATTGGTCAAGGAGGTTGAGGTTGTGAGTAATCATTATTATTGTGCTGCCTGCTTTGCATATCTGCTGCAGAAGCTCGGCGATAGCCTTACCTGTCTCCACATCGAGATTGCCTGTCGGCTCGTCAGCGAGGATGAGTCGAGGGCGGTTGAGTATGGCGCGTGCTATTACTATGCGCTGCTGTTCGCCTCCTGAAAGTTCAGAAGGTCGCTTGTAGCCTTTCGTTGACATACCTACAAGTTCAAGCACATCTTTTATTCTCTGCCTTATCTCTTCCTTGTCTTTCCATCCCGTGGCCTTAAGCACAAACTTGAGGTTATCCTCAACTGTGCGGTCTGTGAGAAGCTGGAAGTCCTGGAATATGACACCAAGTTTTTTGCGCAGAGCAGGGAGATTGTTACGCTTAAGCTTATGGATTTCAAAGTCCATGACTTGCGCCTCTCCCTCTTTCACGGGAAGCTCTCCATATATGGTCTTGAGCAGAGAGCTTTTTCCTGAGCCAACCTTGCCAGTTATGTAAACAAATTCACCCTCATTGATCTCAAAACTCACATTTTGAAGCACGAGCTGAGACTCTTGGTAAACATTTACATTATTGTATTTTACTAACATAATCCGATGTGAATCGTGGGTGGTTCTATGTTGTTGTTCAAAATCTTCTTATATTCACAACTGCTGGAGAACGGACAACGGACAATGGAGAATATTGTGACATTCAACACATGAATGACGCTTACGCGGCGACTTCACAACTGTCTGCCCCCTTCATCATCCCTCATCTAATCCTGCATGAAAGCAGATTAATGCTTGTGCCAGCTTGGGTCATGACGCTCAGCGAGCTCTTCTGCAAGGTTCTCGATAGTGAGTCCCTTTGATGTGAGAAGCACGATGAGGTGATAGAGCATATCAGAAGCCTCGTAAACGAGTCGCTCGTTGTTGTTTGCCACAGCCTCAATGACAGCCTCAAGAGCCTCTTCGCCTACCTTCTGCGCCATGCGGTGGCATCCGTCCTTGAAGAGTGAAGTAGTATAGCTGCCCTCTGGCATCTCTTCGTGACGCTTCTCGATGAAACGCTGAAGCTCAGCAAGGAACATGAGAGGGTTCTCATTCTTCTCATTCCAGCAAGTGTCTGCTCCAGTATGGCATACTGGACCTACTGGGTTTGCTTTGATGAGGAGCGTGTCCTTGTCGCAGTCATTGAGAATCTCAACGACATTGAGGAAATTGCCGCTTGTCTCTCCCTTTGTCCAAAGAGTGTTGCGAGTGCGGCTGTAGAATGTCACCTTTCCTGTTTCTACTGTCTTATTGTATGCTTCTTCATTCATGAAGCCGAGCATTAATACCTTGAGAGTCTTTGCGTCCTGGATGATAGCTGGAACGAGACCATTCATCTTGTTGAAATCGATTTCCATTATTATTGTATTTATTTTATAGTAACGTGTAAGAAATAAGTTACAATCTCACGCTCACTCCCTCGCCAGCGAGGTATTTCTTGAGGTCGGGGATTGGTATCTCACCGAAATGGAACACGCTGGCAGCCAAAGCTGCGTCGCTGTGACCATTCACAAATGTGTCACGGAAATGCTCCATGCATCCGGCACCTCCTGAAGCGATTACTGGTATTGTGAGATTGTCGGAGAGCTTGCGGAGAGCAGCGTCAGCAAATCCTCGCTTGACACCGTCATGATTCATTGAAGTGAAAAGTATCTCGCCTGCTCCGCGCTCATTCACCTCTCTCGCCCAGTCGAAGAGCTTGTACTCGGTAGGCACTCTGCCGCCATTGACATAGCATCTCCACTCGCCGTCAATGTTTGGGTCGCCATTCTCATGCGTAGTGTCATCCTCGCATTTCGCGTCGATAGCGACAACACACACCTGGCTGCCGAAATGGCGCGCTATCTCGTCGATGAGCTCTGGACGTCTGAGCGCAGCAGAGTTGATGCTCACCTTGTCTGCTCCTGCATTGAGGAGGCGGTCCACATCCTTCAGCTCATTGATGCCTCCGCCCACCGTGAACGGAATGTTTATCTCCTGAGCAATGCGCTTGACGAGGTCGGTGAAAGTCTTCCTTCCCTCATGGCTGGCAGTAATGTCAAGATACACAAGTTCGTCTGCTCCTTGAATGCTGTAGGCTTTGCCCAGCTCTATAGGGTCGCCTGCCTGACGGAGATTCACGAAGTTTGTGCCTTTTACTGTCTGCCCGTCTTTAATGTCAAGGCATGGTATGATTCTCTTAGCCAACATATTTCTCCAGTTCCTCCATGTTTATTTTACCCTCGTAGATTGCCTTGCCGAACACTACAGATGGAATGCCTGCTGAATTGAGGAGGTCAATGTCCTCTATGCAGCTGACGCCGCCGCTTGCTATGAGGTTGATGTTTGGAAACTCCTTCATGATATCTTCATAAAGATGCACGGCAGGACCTTGCAGCATGCCGTCTTTGCTTATGTCTGTGCAGAGTACATTGTCAACACCCTTGCTCACATATCTGCGAAGGAAAGGCATGAGTTCGTCTTCACCCTCCTCTTTCCATCCGTTGATGCTTATCAGTCCGTTTTTGACATCCGCACCGAGGATAATCTTATTGTCGTTGTATTTCTGCATCCAGCTTTCAAAAAGCTCAGGCTTCTTCACAGCCACGCTTCCGATAGTAACCATTGAAGCGCCGCTTGCAAAAGCAATGTCGATATCCTCGTCAGTTTTTATTCCACCGCCGAAATCGATGACAAGGCTTGTGTGGTCAGCGATTTTCTCTATAGTCTTGTAATTCACAATATGCTGAGAGCGCGCTCCGTCAAGGTCAACGGTGTGAAGGCGTTTGATGCCGTGAGCCTCAAACATCTTTGCCATCTCCACTGGGTCCTCATTGTAAACTTTCTTCGTACTGTAGTCGCCCTTGGTGAGGCGCACACATTTGCCGTCGATGATATCTATTGCAGGAATTATCTCAATCATGTTCTTTTGACTTGTATGCCAAGTCGTATATTTTCTTGTTTGGTTTTAATTGGTAAATGAGTCAGATATTATAACTCGATAAAGTTTCTTAAAATTCTCTCTCCTACAGAGCCGCTTTTTTCCGGATGGAACTGCGTTGCGTAGAAGTTGTCCTTGTGCAACGCTGAAGAGTAAGGCTGGATGTAGTTTGTCTCTGCGATAGTGAATTCGCTGAGCGGAGCATAGAAGCTATGAACGAAATACACAAACTCTGGCTTTTCAAAGCCCTTGAAAAGTGGTGACTTTGTGTTCTCTACAGTATTCCATCCCATCTGCGGCACTTTCTCCTCATGTCTCTGCGGGATGAATCTCTTCACATCGACATCAAACACTCCAAGGCAGTCGGTATTGTACTCCTCGCTGTGGCGACAGAGCAGCTGCATGCCGATGCATATTCCGAGAACCGGCTGTTTGAGGTTGACAATTAATTCATCGAGCTTATGCTCTTTCAAATAAGCCATTGTGCTTCGAGCTTCACCCTGTCCGGGGAAGATCACACGGTCGGCTTTCATTATTAGCTCGGGATTATCAGTCACCAAAGGCTCCAAGCCAAGTCGCTTGACAGCATTCTCTACTGAGCCGATATTGCCCGCATTGTATTTTACTATTGCTACTTCCATTTATATATAAACTGCAGTTTATGGGTGCAAAGTTAACACTTTTCCGTCTAACTTTCACAATAATGTAAAAGAAAGACACCATAAGCAATGTTTTTTATGCTTATGGTATCAATATCTGTTTAATAATGCAACGTGTCACAAATCATTTTGGGCAGTCATGAATCATCTTAGTTCATCGCCACCAGATGATAGAATTCCTCCCTCAGAGAACTTTGCTCTTTGAATGCGCCTCTGAAGAGGCTTACACACATATTGCCTTTATTCTTCACGCCTCTCATTGTCTTGCACATGTGCTGCCCTTTGAGCACAATCGCCAAACCTGCCACTTTGCCTTCGAGAGCATTCTCAAGCATGTCGAGGATGTCGCTTGCCAGTCGCTCTTGCAGCTGAAGACGTGCAGCACAAAAACCTACCACTCGGGCAATCTTGCTGATGCCAAGTATCCTGCCTTCTGGACTTGGCATGTAGGCAAAATAATACTGGCCGAAGAACGGCATCATGTGGTGTTCGCACATTGAGTAGAAGTCACCGCTGTCGAAGACCATCTCGCTCATGCCCTCCTCATTGTCAAAGGTGGTGATTGCAGGGGCGTTTTCTGCATCATATCCCCTGTATATCTCCTTCCACATCCTTATGACTCTCTCTGGCGTGCCTTTGAGGCCTTCACGCTCAGGGTCTTCGCCTATAGCTCGTAAGATTGTGCATACTGCCTTTTCCAATTCTTCCGTGTCAACGCCGTGGGTGTTCATAGGGGGGTATTGCTTCACTTTACATTTATTATCTTGTGGGTTTGGAGTGATAGTTTCCATTTTGGATGCTGAAGAATGTAGTTGATTGTTTGCTGTAGAATCTCTTGATTTTTAACAGGATCGCCGGTGTCGCATGGCTGCAGGCTGTAAACTTTCGCTTTATAATCGTCATACTGCGACATGTCCTGACCTTCATACACGACTTTCAACTCGTCGATACGCTGAATGTACACTTTGCCGTTTTTAGGCGAGCATACCACCCAATGCAGCGGACCCTCAGGCAACTGATGTGTGCCGTTTGTCTCGACATACACGATGCGCATGTTTTCCTCAAGCAGGAATAGCAGAGAGGAAGTGATTTGAAGAGTTGGCTCGCCGCCTGTCAAGACGACTTTGTTGGAAGGGTATTTGCATATTTCGCTGACAATCTCTTCTTCTGTCATCTCTGTGTATGAATCGAAATCCGTATCACAGAACGGACATCTGAGATTGCACCCAGCAAAGCGCACAAACACCACAGGCTCGCCTGTATGGATGCCTTCACCTTGCAGCGAATAAAATATCTCATTTACCCGCATCAGTCTTCATCTTTTTCGTAGGTGGCGATATTGCCTGTGCTTTCCTGAACATCAGCCTTATAGCAGTTTGGCACACGCTCAACAATCCAGTGAGCCATGTTCTCTGCTGTAGGGTTGAAATCAAGTCTTTCGTTAAGGTTTTGGTGATCGAGATAGCCGTGAACCAATGCTTTCACCTCTGTGAAATCCACCACCATGCCATCGTCGTTCAACTCCTTCGACTTGCAATAAACTGTGATTATCCAATTATGACCATGCAAGTTTTCGCACTTGCTCTGATGTGAGAGGCACAGGTAATGGCTACCTGACACCTCCATTGTCTTTTTTATGTAGTACATATTATAAAGTTTTTTTTGAGTTAGGGTTGCTTCTACCTAACAAAATCCGCTGCAAAGTTACGTATTTTGTTTCTCGCCACAAAGAAAACGAACTTATTTGTTTAAGTAGGTAATCAAAATTATTTATATGTTCATCCTCGTAGGTGTGTTCTTAACCTACTTAGCAAACACCTCACAAATAGTATGATTCACTATTTGTCAAACTGCTAAAGACATATAAAAAAGCAGAAGAGCAACTTTTGAGTCGCTCTTCCTGAATGTTTCTACCTGTATGGTTGAATATTTTCTGTTGTATTATGTGCTTTGCGCAAGAGATTTCAAGTACAATCAGATGCTCATCACAAACTTCTCCATACTCAAATCAGATAGAGATGTTGTGGAGAATTTCAAGGAGATTCCTGTCAATAGCTCTGTCATCCTTGATGGCGCGAGAGAATGGCACATACACAATCTCATCATTGTCAATACCTATCATCACGTTTCTCAAGCCCTTAAGAAGAGCCTGGATGCTGGCTGCTCCCATGCGGCTGGCTATGATACGGTCGTGAGCAGATGGATGTCCTCCTCTTTGAAGGTGTCCAAGGATAGAGATGCGGACATCAAGGTCAGGATACTGACTCTTAACAAGGTCGGCATAGTGCATAGCGCCTCCCACCTGTTCGTTGGCTGCAACAAGTACGATAGAGCTGCCTTTTGTCTTCTTGAAACCATTCTGGATGAAGTGATTGAGCTGTTCATCCTCTACTTCAATAGTTGGTACAATAGCCTCCTCGCATCCTGACGCAATACCTGAATTGAGAGCAAGGAATCCTGCTCCGTCGCCCATCACCTCAACAAAGAAAAGTCGCTCGTGACTTGTTGCCGTGTCACGAATCTTGTCAACAGTCTGCATTATCGTGTTGAGTGCGGTGTCATATCCTATTGTTGTGTCTGTGCCGCAGAGGTTGTTGTCGATAGTGGCAGGAATTGCGATGCAAGGAAAGTCGAACTCCTGAGCGAAAACTCTTGCTCCATGTATTGTGCCGTCACCGCCAATAACCACGAGAGCGTCGATTTCTTCCTTTTGAAGATTCTCGAAAGCCTTCTGCCTTCCTTCTGGATTCTTGAAATCTTTTGATGGTGACGATTTCAGTATTGTGCCTCCCTGCTGAATGATATTGCTAACATTTTGAGTCTGGAACTCCACGATGTCTCCGTCAATAAGCCCTTTATAGCCACGATAGACAGCTTTAACTTTCAAGCCGTTGTAGATGGCAGCACGAGTCACGGCGCGTACTGCGCTGTTCATGCCTGGTGCGTCATTTCCTGATGTGATGATTCCAATACATTTGATTTCTGCCATAATTGCCTCCTTTCATTTATATCAGCATAAAGTAAATGTCATTGCAAAAGTATGCTTTTATTCTTTTGTAAGCAAATTTTTAGTGCAATTTGTAATGACAAAATAATAACTTCGCCAAATTTTGTTTGTGTTTTAAATTTATTCGCCTCAACATGTCAGACATTCATCTCATATATGTCATAGCATACTCCCCTGCCGCCAAAGCCTTCTTTTTGGAAGATGAGACTCTCATTGAGAAACCGTCCTCCTTGCTCTGTCGAGATGCCAAAGTCGAAGTAAGGCGTGTCATCAAGATGCAAGATGTCATCCATTATCGCATCAATGGCTCCGTCTCTCTTCCCTTCTTCGCTGGCAGAGATGTACTGTGAATGTGTGACGTGCTTTGTGACATACAGCAATATGCCTCCAACCATTTTGCCGCTCTTGTCAAAGGCCGCCATGAGTTTGATGTTGTCAGGGAAGCGATTTTTGAGCAGAATCATCTCATCGGCAGAGTGAACAGGCGCCACATTATGATTCTGCCTCAAATTACTTTCAAGGATATTCCAAAAGCCTCGTATGTCATTGCTTTCCGCAACACTTATGCCTGTTTCCTTTGCCTTATTAAGTGCTGTACGTCTGTTTTGCCTCCATTTCAACTGGCATGCCAAGCTTATTGTCGAAGATATGCCTCTTGCCACAAGAGTCGCGCCATTGCGGAAGAGTGCATACAAATCCTCTTCGCTTGGACACTTGCAGTAAATAGACGGGATAGCTTTGTAGATGACCTTTTCGATGCCGGCAGTCTTCAGCCATTCGCAAAGTTCGGTGAAGAGCGCAAGCACACCTGCCGCCGTGCATTTCTCTGTCATTAACAGGCCTCCATAGCTCAGCCCTTGATGCGAATACAACGTCTTGCCGTCTATGTTGGCTGGCATGACAGCATAGAGCTTGCCGTTTTGATAGAACATCAGGGAGCTATCGCAGAATCTATCGGAGTGATAATCCATATAGCTTCTGTCAAAGAGGAATGTGGCGTTTTTGCTTTTACTCACAAAAGCGTTCCACTCCTTCTCCCTTGCTGATGAATATCTAATTATTTCGAACATATTCCAGGAAATCTTCGTATTCGTAGATGTAGTCGTTGATGTCGAAAAGTTCGCTTGCAAGCACCATACACACAGCTCCGCTTGAGAAATCGTCAAGCGTTCGCCACATTCCCGGCTTGATGAGCAGCCCCTGCCATGGGTGATTCAGCAGTATGGTCTTCTTCGTATAGCCGTTGTCGAGTGTCACGGTGAAACTGCCGCTCATAGCAACAATCAACTGATACAGAGCTTTGTGAGCATGTCCGCCACGGCTTTCCCCACCAGGCACATCGTATGTCCAATACACCCTTTTAATATCGAAAGGCACATTCTTCATCTGCTCTGCTACCGTCAGGTTGCCTCTCGGATCGGTGATTTTGGGGAGTTCTATTATTTCGTAATCTATCTCTTTCAAAATTCCTTACTATAATTAGTGTTTTTGCTGATGATAATGTCTCTGCAGTTTTCCATCAGCCATTTAGGAGTGCTTGTCGCTCCACATATACCTACACTTTTCACGCCTTCAAACCATCTGAAGTCAATCTCCGACGGGTCGTCAATCATATATGTGTTTCTATTCACCGACAGGCATTGGCTGTATAGCACTTTCCCGTTCGAGCTTTTCTTGCCACACACAAATAGCACAACATCATGCTTTATGGCGAAGCTTTTGATGTTGGGGATGCGGTTTGCCACCTGGCGGCAGATGGTGTCGAAATAGTTGAATTTTGCACCTTCATGCATATTCTTCTCTATGTAGCATACTATCTCCCGGAAACCGTCAAGGGATTTTGTCGTCTGTGAAAACAGCTGTATGTCATGACTGAAATCAAGATTCTTTGCATCTTCAAGATTTTCGATGACTATGGCATTACCTTCTGTCTGCCCTACAAGTCCCACAACCTCTGCATGGCCGTTTTTGCCATAGATGACAATCTGTCCTCCTTCATTGTATGCAGCCTTGATGCGTTTCTGCAGGTTGAGCACAACAGGACATGTCGCATCGATGAGTCTTATATTCTGCTTCTTGGCAATGTCGTAAGTATGTGGCGGTTCACCATGGGCGCGGAGAAGCATCTGTGTGTCGTGCAGCTTCTCCAAGTCGGCATGCTCCACCGTGATTAGTCCAAGGCATTTGAGGCGCTCCACCTCTCTGCCATTGTGAACAATGTCGCCAAGGCAGTAGAGTGACTCGCTCTGTTCAAGTTCCTCTTCTGCTTTCTTGATGGCTGTCGTCACACCGAAGCAGAACCCTGATCCTTCGTCTATCTCTATCAGCATTTCTTTAGTTCGTTGTTTAAGCAAGTGGGTTTGCAACTAACAGCTTGTCTCGCTAATCCTCGTTTACAATGCTGTTGAACTTCTCCATGAGCCATGCATTCTGTTCAGGAATGGTCATGTTGCTGTTGTCAAGCACCACGGCGTCGTCGGCTTGACGGAGCGGAGCTGTGGCTCTGTGAGAGTCTATATAGTCTCTCTCCTCCACATTCTTGAGTATCTCGTCATAGCTTAGCGCATCCTTCTCCTCCTGTGTCTTGGCTTTGCCCATGAGTTCGTCGTAGCGTCTCTGCGCACGCACAGCAGCACTTGCTGTCACAAAGATTTTCAGTTCTGCGTTAGGGAACACAGCTGTGCCTATGTCACGTCCATCCATGACAATGCCTTTCTCCTGCCCCATAGCCTTCTGCTGCTCGGTGAGCAATGCGCGCACAAAAGGCAGAGCGGCAATTGGGCTCACCCTGTTTGACACAGCCATCTGGCGTATCTCTGTCTCAACATTCTCCCCATTGAGATAAGTGTCGGGGCGGCCTGCCTCGCTGTTGAACTTAAAGTTTATATGTATCTTGTCTGCATTGATAGCGTCCTTCAAATCTTCCTCTCTTATGCCATCGTCAGGGAACATGCCGTTGCGCATGGCGAAGAGAGTGACCGCACGGTACATGGCGCCTGTGTCAATATACACATAACCAATCTCCTTTGCGAGTTGTTTTGCCATTGTGCTTTTTCCACAGCTTGAATGGCCATCTATTGCGATTATGATTTTCTTCATAGTGAGAAACCTGCATTTATTATTATTGATGATGAAGCTACATGGTATTTGCCATAAGCCACACCAATCTTGAATTTCTTGACATTGAGTCCGGCACCTATATTGAAACCTGCCCAGTGACTTTTCTCCTGCACTTTCATCTCATGCGCTCTGCGGCAGTTGAAGCCAAAGCCCACCCATGTGTTCTTGCTTGGCAGTATGTCTGCGCCGATGATGAGATGCTGTATGCCCTTCACATCGCTCCAATGAGTGAGGTCGTCGGCTGTCACAGAGACGCGTATAGGCGCATTAGCAAAATCCTTGCTTATTCCGACAGCAAGGTTGAAAGGGAGTTTCTCCATGTCTCCATCGTCATATAGCGCATCAATCTGTCCTCCCATATTACGTCCCACAGCAGATATTGACCATCCCCTATGAGGGTCGAAATAGTTGAGCGAGAGGTCTGCTCCGATTGCTGTGCTGGAGAACTCTCCGTAATTGCTCATTATGGCTTTTGCTGTCAGAGCTCCGCTCCAGTAGTCATTGAGCATATAGGCAAAGGATGTCTGTATGTTGATGTCCTTTGCAGAGAAGTCGCCGATGACATTTCCCAGCTCGTCTGTCTCATCCATCTTCCCGTAGTTCAGCATCTGCGCACCTAACGCCCATGCTCCTCTTTCGCCCACCTCTTTTATGTAGCCGGCAGAGAACATGCTGCTTGACGACATATAAGAGTTGTAACCGAGCGAGATGGTGTTGTCAGACACATTGTTAATGAGCGCAGCGTTAGTGAACATAAGGCTTGCGTCGTCCTCCGTGATGCTCACGTTGCTCCCTCCCAATGCTGCGCTATGCGCACTGACAGGCACATTCAGAAACTGGTACCCAGTCTTGCCCTCTTGCGCGCTTGCTGCAGCCGACAAGAGTATAGATGTTGCGGTGAGAAGAATCTTACTTAATTGTGTCATAATATGAGTCGAGAAGTTTCTTGGCTGCAACAAACGATGTGATTTTTCCTCCGAGCACATCCTGCTCCATAGATTCAATCATTGACTTTACCGTCTTGTTGTAGTAGAAATCATTCTTCAAATGCTCGTTTATACTTTCATACATCCAGTATTTTGACTGCTCGTTGCGTCGATACTGGAAATATCCGCTTTCTTTAACTTTGTTGATGTAACGGAACACCATTTCAAGCACTTCGTCGATGTTCAGCTCATAGAATCCCGAATAGCACATCACCTCTGGCACTATACCGCTCTCTGGCACAGGGAAGAGGTGCAGAGCATTGCGGAAGTGTGTGGCAGCAAGCTGCGCCTTATCCACATTGTTTCCGTCAGCCTTGTTTATCACTATGCCGTCGGCAATCTCCATGATGCCTCGCTTTATGCCTTGGAGTTCATCGCCAGTGCCTGCCAGCTGTATGAGCAAGAAGTAATCCACCATAGAGTGGCAGGCTGTCTCGCTCTGTCCCACACCTACCGTCTCTACGAAGATGTTGTCATAACCAGCCGCCTCGCAGAGTATAATTGTCTCGCGCGTCTTTCTCGCCACTCCACCAAGACTGCCTGCCGACGGACTAGGGCGGATGAAAGACTTCGGATGAACCGAAAGCTTCTCCATTCGCGTCTTGTCGCCGAGTATGCTGCCCTTAGTCTTTTCTGATGAAGGGTCTATGGCAAGAACGGCAAGTTTGCCTCCGTAGTTGTTGAGGAGGTGTACGCCAAATGCGTCGATGCTGGTAGATTTGCCTGCTCCTGGCACGCCGCTGATTCCTATTCTCACGGAGTTGCCTGAGAAAGGCAGGCATTTCTCTATTACCTCTTGGGCTATCACCTGATGCTCAGGAAGCACGCTTTCGATGAGCGTGACAGCCTGCCCAAGCATGCTGACATCGCCTTTCAGTATTCCTTCCACATATTCAGATGGAGTGAAGAGTTTCTGTCTTTTCTTCCTCATCGCTTTGAGATGCGGATTCACGATAGATGGCTGTGCTACACCAGCATTGACCTGTAGTCCAGCATATTCTGCGCTATTCTCTGGATGTTCCATAGTGGTGACTTTGTTTGGTATTCCTTGTTCGAATTTATTTGATAGGAGTGAAGTTCACATTGACAACTTCCTTAGGGTGACTTGGGTCGTTGGTGATTATAAGCACTCGTGGCGTTGACTTCGACATTCCCAAGAATCGCTGGTCGAGGGTGATTTTCATCGTCACTTCCTCGCCTGGCTGAAGCTCTGTCTTTGCGAGCTGCACGGTGATGGCTTGGTTGAACGCCTGTATCTTGCTTAGCTTGAGCACTCCATTGCCTTTGTTGCTTATCTTCACTTGCTGAGTGACTTTCGGTTTCTTGCTCACACCCATTGTAATGTCGGTCTGCGAGATAGCGAACACAGGTTTCTTGGCAAATGTCTCTGCATAATGAAGGTCAGGCAGAAGAACTGCAGAAACGGCGATTTCATTATTGCTGCTCACCTTGTCTCCTGAGAATCTTGCAAGATAGATGCTTGTCTGGTTCAATCCGAGGTCTTGAAGATTCTCGCTGTGAAGTGTCAACTGTATCTTGCCTCTTCTGTTTCGCGCTATCATTGACGGCTTGTATTCTGCCGTGATATAAGGTGGCAGGTGCATGAGGTTTGGAGTGTACACATCCTGACCGTTATTGTAAATCTCAAATTCCACCTTGGCAGAATCGCCTTTATGCACTTCTGGGAAGTCGATATTATTGGTCGTCAAGAGGATGTCGTCAATGCTGTAAGGGTACAAGTCCTCTATCGCCTGCTTCTCTTCGTTACCCACATATCCCTTCATGCGTATTCTGACAGGCTTGTCGCTGGCGTTAGTGTACACTTCGATTATCTTGTCAAAATGGCCGAGAAGCTGTGCGTCGTAGGTGATGCTTATCTGGCCTTCGTCACCTTTCTGCAAAGCCGTAGCAGTCCATTTTGGTGTGAGGCATCCACATCCTGCATCAACATTTCTCACAAAGAGAGGGTTCTTATCTTTATTGGTAAACTTGAAGACAGCTGTTACAGGTCTCTTCCAGAGCGTATTGCCTGCATTGACAGTAGATTTGTCAAATGAGATTTTCTGAGCATGCGCAGAAAAAGACATAAGAGCTGCCGCTAAATAGATTATATATTTTTTCATGATTCAAAAGTGTATGCTGTTAAGTAGCTGTACAAAAACCGAAAAACATCTGTTCTCATATAAGAAAAACATTCCGAACAGAAACTTATAATGAGCAAAGTTACACTTTTTTTTCTTATTGCTGAAAAATATACTGTTTTTTTTGTGTTTGACAGTCTTGAAAGGCGTTTTACGGCAAACAAGACTCCTCTGTCCTATCGGGCTCCAATCATTCAAAATCAACAAGCAAGTACTACCCCCCAAGGGGGGACACCATTCGGGGCATTCGGCATAGCAATCCAATCCGAATGGCACCCCCCTCCCTCACAGGGAGGGCTGGGGTAGGTCTTTTTAAAACACTCATCACTCGTCACAAACAGCCTTTAACTGACTGTTAATCCGAGCCATACGACTGTGACGAGTGCGTGACGAGTTGTAAACAACTCATCACGGTGTTAAGGACTTAAATTTCAGTTGCTTACAGGCGGATTGTGATGAGTGATGAGTTTGTTGCAAAATTCATTTCCATGGGGGAGAGTTAGAGGGGGCTCCGACAGCATCAAGACAAAGGTGTGCATTTCTGTTTTTGTTTGGCTCTTACATGACAAAACTGTCTCGTTTACAGAATGCTGTCATTCAGTTCAAGTGCATAATGTTATTCATGCCGTGTGAATAATGTCATTCACGCCAACTGCATGACTGCATTCACGCCAAGTGAATATAAAGCTCGATGCAACTATAGTAAGTTAT
>JAKSLL010000159.1 GCA_024401215.1 Bacteroidaceae bacterium | reverse complement strand
AATACCAACAAAAGAACAAAAGTTAACCAACATAAAACATTTAAATCTAATCACAAATGGAACAAGCATTTCTAAAGATCAATCCCGCTGACTCGGTGGTTGTCTGCCTCAGAGCTATGAAGGCTGGTGAAACTGTATCAGACGGAGACAAGGAAGTTAAACTGCTTCAGGATACTCCTGCAGGTCACAAGGTACTTCTCACCGACAAGAAGGAAGGTGAAGACATCATCAAGTACGGCTACCCTATCGGTCATGCCACAAAAGATCTCAAGGCTGGCGAATGGGTTAATGAGAACAATCTCAAGACAAACCTTGCAGGTACTCTTGAATACACATACAATCCCGTTAACGAGAAACTCAACATTCCAGTTGAGAATCGTACTTTCAAGGGATATGTTCGTAAGAATGGCGATGTAGGTGTTCGCAACGAGATTTGGATTGTCCCAACGGTTGGTTGCGTAAACGGCATCGCAGAACAGCTCGCTAAGGAACTCGAGACAGAAACACGTCTTGACGGCATCGATGCTGTTCACGCTTGGCATCACAACTATGGTTGCTCTCAGCTTTCAGAAGATCATGAGGCAACTCGTAAGGTGCTTCGCGATATCGTGCTTCATCCAAATGCAGGTGCTGTATTGGTACTCTCTCTTGGTTGCGAGAACAATCAGCCAGACGATTTCATGGCTATGCTTGGCGACTATGACAAGGAGCGCATCCAACTCGTAGTTACCCAGAAGGTTGAAGGTGATGAATCTGAGTATTGCATGGATATTCTCCGCAAGATGTATAAAATCTGTAAGGAGGATAAACGTGAGGATGTTCCAATGAGCAAACTCCGTGTCGGCCTTAAGTGTGGTGGTTCTGATGGTTTCTCTGGCATTACAGCCAACCCACTCGAGGGTGAGTTCTCAGATTGGCTCGTTGCTCAGGGCGGAACAAGTATCTTGACTGAGGTACCTGAGATGTTTGGTGCTGAGACAATTCTCATGAATCGTTGTGAGAATCGTCAGCTCTTCGAGCAGACAGTTTCGCTCATCAATAACTTCAAGAACTACTTCCTCTCACATGGTGAACCTGTTGGTGAGAATCCATCTCCAGGAAACAAGGCAGGAGGTATCTCAACACTTGAGGATAAGGCTCTCGGTTGTACACAGAAGTGTGGTCGTGCACCTGTAAGTGGTGTTCTTGAATATGGCGATCGTCTGGAGGTTTCTGGTTTGAATCTTCTTTCAGCTCCAGGAAATGACCTCGTAGCAGCAACAGCTCTCGCATCAGCAGGATGCCATCTGGTACTCTTCTCAACTGGTCGAGGCACACCTTTCGGAACATTCGTTCCAACAATGAAGATATCAACAAACTCAGATCTCTACAACCGTAAGAAGAACTGGATTGACTTCAACGCAGGTCAGCTCGTTGATGGCGGTAAGACAATGAAGGAACTCCTTCCTGAATTCATAGATAAGATCATAGCAGTAGCAAGTGGTGAACCTGCACGTAATGAGGTAAACGGCTATAGCGAAATCTCTATCTTCAAGAATGGAGTGACGTTATAATACAACTCTATGGCAGAAAATCAAGAAAGTATAAATTCAACAAATCAAATATCACTTGGAGATGGCTTATTAAAGTTATCTCCATTGATTGTCTTTGTAGTATTGTATCTCGTGACATCAATCGTTGCGGGCGACTTTTACAAGATTCCGATTACCGTGGCTTTTATGCTTTCAAGTATTTATGCCATAGCAATATTCAAAGGAATGCCTCTTGACAAGCGCATAGAGGTGTTCAGTCGAGGTGCCGGCCAGAAGAACATGATGCTCATGATCTGGATTTTCGTGCTTGCTGGCGCCTTTGCCAAGTCTGCCAAGGACATGGGAAGTATTGATGCAACGGTAAATCTTACACTATCTGTTCTTCCTACCAACATGCTTCTTGCAGGATTATTCCTTGCCGCTTGTTTCATCTCCCTGAGTGTTGGAACCAGCGTTGGAACAATAGCTGCACTCACACCTATTGCCGTAGGAATAGCAAATTCCACAGGTTCAGATGTTGCCTTGCTTACAGCAATCGTAGTTGGAGGTTCTTTCTTTGGCGATAATCTCTCATTCATAAGCGACACAACCGTTGTTGCCACTCAGACACAAGGTTGCAGAATGAGTGACAAGTTCAAAGCAAACATACGTATCGTTGCTCCTATTGCTCTTATCTCATTCATCATCTACATGGTGATGGGAAGAAGTTTGAATATTCCTACAGCAATTCCTGATGTGGAGTTAATCAAGATTGTGCCTTATCTCTTCGTTTTAGTCATCGCACTTTATGGTGTGAACGTACTTATGGTGCTTTCTATCGGAATCCTTCTGACAGGAATCATCGGTATGACTTCAGGCAACTACGATTTCTTTGCTTGGTTTTCAAGTATGGGAGAAGGCATTCTCTCTATGGGAGAACTTATAATAGTAACAATGATGGCAGGCGGACTTCTTGAACTCATTAAAGAGAACGGTGGTATCGTCTTTATCATCAATAAGATAACACGTTGGGTAAAAGGACGTCGTGGTGCCGAATTGTCTATAGGTCTTCTTGTATCACTCGTTAATGTTTGTACAGCAAATAACACGGTAGCTATCATCACAGTTGGTGGTATAGCAAAGGATATCGCAGAGCGTTTCGGCATCCAGCCAAAGCGTGCAGCATCCATACTCGACACATTCTCATGTACAACTCAAGGTTTACTACCTTATGGTGCTCAGGTACTAATTGCCAGCGGACTTGCCACCGCAAACCCAATCAATATAATAGGTTATCTCTATTATCCTATGCTTCTTGGCATTGGGGCTGTGATTTACATCTTTGTCTCTGGCAGAGTAAAGGCAAAAGCCTGATTATCAATCATTAACATCTGACTATTATGTTTCCAACCATACAAGAAAACTTCACCATTCTACTTCGTGCAGGTACATTCGGAATAATAGATGAGCCACTTAAGCCAATGTCAACTTTTAAGTGGAATAAGCTCGTCGATACAGCAAAGAAACTTGGCATCTATGGCTATGTTGTTTCTGGAGCAGAATTACTAAAGGAAGACAAAAATCTTCCTGCCGATATTAATGTACCAACACCAGAAGAGCAGTTCATCTATCCCGAGACTTCTCTTTATGGTTTCCTCTCATCACGCCGATACAAGAAGATAAGTGAACAGGAAAAGCATAATATCGACTGTAGTACCGAGACTTTGCAGTTTCTGCATCTTCTCGTTGCCAATATTGACCTTATAGTAACTAAGGACATGTCACTCACAGGTATAATTGCCGTGGGAAAATACTTACGTACTAAGGGAAATCGTGTGGATTTCGTAAAACTCAACCAATGGATATCTAAGCTTGGTATTGCTCAAGTTGCTTCATTTATAGGTCATGTACTTATCGAACTATTCGATTTCGAGAGCGAGGAACTTGAGTTTATGACAAGAACATACAAGAAGCCACTCACACACTACGATCGTCTTCTGGACAACGCGTTTAACCCACAACATAAGTTCCGTAGGGCTTCAAGACTCAACCTTGCGTTTATCGAGACATCAAGTTATCACCTTCTCAATTTCAAGACACGTATTACCGACATAGAAGAATAATGCTCACTATACGACAACTCTACCCTATTCTCAGGAAACACCAGAAGCTATCAGAACGCCGTTCACCTATGCTCACACAAGGAAAGGTGGCAAAATTCATGGCGTTACTCATGATGGCTTTGCTGGTAATGTATCTCATAGGAATATCCATATCATTGGCTCTTATAGCAACCGACTTGAGAAGTATGACTGCATACGAATTCATGTATGCCTTTCTTCCATTCACAATGACATTGGATTTCTTTGCTCGCTTCATGATGCAGCAGACACCATCTCAGCAAGTGAAGCCATACGTTCTGTTGCCGATTCCAAGATATACTTGCATCGACTTTTTCATTATACGCTCATTGCTATCCTATGGCAACTTGGTAATGATGTTCCTGTATGTCCCTTTTGCAATTATGGCAGTTATATTCGCAGAAGGCATTGGGCTAACAATGTTATTTCTCTTAGGTTTCTACATAATAGAACTTATTATTTCCCAGGCATATAGCATATTCCGCACACTCGTAAGCCATAATATGCTTTATTGGATTTGCATCGTACCAATTCTTGCATTGGTAGCCTCTCCATTATTCTTCAATGCCGATTGGTCTCTTACTGTAAGTTTCGACCGACTTTTTCGTGGATATTCCCACTTAGGTGGTTGGATATGTAGAGGAAATGCCATTGCATGGAGTGTGATTTTCATCTTATTGGCTATTATTGCATTCGCAAATCGTTGTTTGCAGCATAAGTTTGTGTATGCAGAACTCTCTCGCGAAGAAAAGGCTATTAAGGTAAGCACCTCCAAACGAATGAGTTTTATGGATAAGTGGGGAGTAATCGGTGAGTTCATACGCCTTGAAACATTCTCAATCCGTCGCAACAAGAACGTACGCAAGACATTTATTTCAGCCAATCTTATCGTATTGATGTTCAGTTTGATCTGTTCATTCACATCAGCATACGATGAATTAGGCATGGTGCGTTTTTGGCTCATCTATAACTTTGCTATCTATGGAGCAATGCTTCTGCTTCGAGTAATGACATTTGAGGGCAATTATATTGAGCGCCTCATGATGGGACATCACACGATAGAAAAACTGCTTACTGCCAAATACTATTTCTTTAGCGCAATTCTGCTCTTCCCATTCGTACTGATGTTGCCAATGGTATTTACAGGAAAAGCAAGTTTGCTAATGCTCTTTGCCTATATGGCATTTACGGCAGGAGTGGATAATTTCCTTTTCATGCAATTAGCCGTTTATAACAAGCAGACATCACCTCTCAACCAGAAATTTACAGGAAAGATGATGGTAGAAAACAGCTGGATTATGATATTTATCGAAATTCTGGCATTTACCGTTCCACTCCTTCTTGTCAAGATATTCATGATATTTGCCTCCGAGGATACAGCATATTTGATTCTTCTTGCCATAGGTCTTATCTTTATCGGAACACATCGACTATGGCTTGGCAATATCTACAAACGCTTGAATGCTCGAAAATATGAGAATATTGAGGCAATGATGGCAACGAGGTAACAATTTGTAAGCAAAAGCTTTCCGTATTCGGGATTTTTTTTGTAACTTTGCACCCGATATATTAATATTTGAGATAAATAAAAACAAGATAAACAATAGGTAAAACATGTTACGTATAGCATTACAGTCCAAAGGACGTCTTTTCGAAGATT
>JAKSLL010000158.1 GCA_024401215.1 Bacteroidaceae bacterium | reverse complement strand
CGGTCGAGCATGTGAGTCTGGATGCCAGCCTCATGGAAAGGCTTAGTCCACTGACGTACTGACTTGTTTGGGTTCTCACCGTAGAGAAGGTTTACCTGTTCGAAACCTCCACCGTTAGTCTCTACACGGTCGAAACAACCCATCTTGATGATTGCTGGAGCAACTTTTACGAGCTGGTCAACGCGTGGCTGGTACTTACCTGCACTCTGCCACATATCACGGAACACCAGCGAGAATTTTACTTCTTTTGCCATATTCTAGATAATTTTTAATTTTACAATTTAGTGATTTTTGTTACACGGCCCTTGCCGCCTGTAATCTGTGAAACTGTTGCGTCGATGACAGCCTTAACTGTTGCGTCAACTTGCTGAACAGCATTGTTTGCTGTTGCCACAGCCTTCTTTGTCTGAACCTCCTCAGGCGCGTATTTGTTTACGAGCTTGATAAGAAGTGTGCCAAGCGTGATTACTATAATCAAAATCAAAAACACAGTAATCATACCGACAGCCATGAGCAGGATTGCTCCATAAATGTCATTTGTGATCATATTGAAATTATGTTATTATTGAATCTTATGCTAGGGGAAATCTTCTGCCTAAAAAGAATTATCCTACCTTAAAAAAGTGGTGCAAATTTATTACTTTTTTTTCAATAATGTGTTATACAATAGCCTTTTTTATGCTTTTTGGGTTCTCTTTTTGTTAAAAATATAAAAAAAATGCTTACTTTTGTGGCGAATATTAATCAATAACTAACAATGGAAACTGTATTTGCTAACATTGAATCCTTTTTCGCATACATTATCGGGCTTGGTGCAGCCGTAATGATGCCAATTCTCTTCACTATTCTTGGTTGCTGCATCGGCATCAAGTTCTCCAAAGCCCTCAAGAGCGGACTTCTTGTAGGTGTGGGTTTTATCGGACTCGGAGTCATCACAGGTCTCCTGACTCAGTCTTTGGGCCCTGCACTTTCTACCGTTGTTGAAACATTCGGCCTTTCGCTCAATGTGTTTGACATGGGATGGCCGGCAGCAGCATCTGTTGCGTATAACACGACAGTGGGCGCGTTCATCATTCCTGTGTGTCTGGCTGTCAACCTTCTTCTTGTGTTTCTTGGATGTACAAGAACCATCAATATCGACCTCTGGAACTATTGGCATTTCGCCTTTATCGGAGCGGTAATATTCTTCCTCACAGACTCTATTCTCTGGGGATTCTTCGCTGCGATAATCTGTTATGTCGTGACACTTGTGCTTGCTGACATGACAGCAAAGAAGTTCCAGTCGTTCTACCCAAACATGGAGGGCATAAGCATTCCTCAGCCTTTCTGCCAGGGCTTCACACCTTTCGCTATCTGTGTGGGCAAGCTCCTCGATTTTATTCCAGGTTTTGACAAGCTCAATATTGACGCTGAAGGCATGAAGAAGAAGTTCGGACTCTTCGGCGAACCTCTGTTCCTCGGCATCATTATCGGATTTATCATTGGCATGTTCTCTGTGACTGCTCAGCTGGCAGAGTGGTGGTCAGCACCATCTTTCGGAGGTTTTGTTAATCTCCTGCCAAGTCCTTTGAAGCTTGGCATCAGCATGGGTGCCGTGATGGAGCTCATCCCACGTATCACAGGACTTTTCATCGAAGGTCTTAAACCTATTTCAGAGGCTACTCGTGAACTTATCACCAAGAAGTTTGGCGACAAGAAGGAGTTCTATATTGGCATGTCGCCAGCCCTTGTTATTGGTCATCCAACAACACTTGTGGTTTCGCTTCTTCTTATCCCAATCACTCTTATTCTTGCTATATTTCTTCCTGGAAATCAGTTCCTTCCACTCGCATCTCTGGCTGGAATGTTCTATGTCTTTGTGATGGTTCTTCCTTACACAAAGGGTAATGTCGTCAAGTCATTCATCGTGGGTCTCATCGTTATTGCAGCAGGACTGTATTTTGTGACTTTGATGAGTGAGAACTTCACTTCGGCAGCCCAGATGGTGAGTGCTGCCCATCCTGATGACCCTGCTGTTAAGGTGCCTGAAGGTTTCAAGGCTGGTGCCCTTGATTTTGCCTCTTCGCCAATAGCATTTGCAATCTTCGCCTGCATGAAGTATCTTACAACATGGGTGGGTGCAGCAGTCCTTACTGCCATCACGGTTGCTCTTGTTGTGTGGAACCGCATAAGAATCAATAAGAAATAAGGCTGGCTTTGCTATAGCTTCTATAGTTTCTATAGCTTCTATAGCTTCTATTTCCTTAAATAAATATTATACATTATATATTAACAATGAAGAAAATACTCACACTTGCAGCTGTCGCAGTCGCTGCGCTTACAGCCACAGCACAGGAGGCTGACCGATTTGTTGGCAATCAGCATGTACGTTTCCAGACAGCATGTCATCCAAAGGATGTTATGACTTATGACACAAAGACTCTTCGCGAACGCTTTGTTATGGAGAAGGTTATGGAGGCAGATTCCATCCTCCTTACTTACAGTCACTATGACCGTTTCATCTTTGGCGGTGCGATGCCAGTAAATAAGACATTGAAACTTGAGAACTTCTGGGAGCTCGGTCTTGATGTGGATAACACTATCAAGGAGAAGTATTTCATGTATAACCGTGAACTTGGTGTTGTGAACTGCGGACAGGGTGAAGGCGTTGTCATCGTTGATGGCAAGGAGTATGCGCTCTCTCCAAAGGAGGCTCTGTATATCGGTCGTGGTCACATGGGCAAGGATAAGGATGTGAATAAGTCTGTTGAGTTCCGCTCTAAGGATGCGAGCAAGCCAGCAAAGTTCTACCTTAACTCGGCAACTGCTCATCAGCACTACAAGACACAGTGGATCACCCTCGACGGCCGCAAGGGTTCGTTGAAAGCTGCTGTTTGGGGTCCAGTAGGCACAACAGAAGAGGCAAATAACCGTACCGTTTACAAGCTCATCGTCAATGACGTGCTTGAGGAGGGCCCTTGCCAGCTTCAGCTTGGTCTCACTCAGCTTAATCCTGGTGCTGTGTGGAACACAATGCCTCCTCACACTCATGGTCGTCGCATTGAGGCTTACTATTATTTCAATCTCCCTCAGGAACAGACAATTTCTCACGTTATGGGACAGCCTCAGGAGACACGCAACGTATGGCTCCACAATGAGCAGGCAATCATGTCACCAGAGTGGTCAATCCATGCTGCAGCCGGCACATACTACTATACTTTCATCTGGGGTATGGCAGGCGAGAATCTCTATTACAACGACAAGGACAATATCCCTGTGATTGATATAAAGTAATACAAGTTTCGCTTTACTTGTTGTGGAGTTAAAGAGTAGTTAAAGTGACAAATGTCCGACGAGGCAAACGTTTCTTTAATCCCTCTTTAACTCTTGAAAACAAGCAAGTTGCAAATTTGTGAAACTTGTATAAAGTAGTATCCATAATTAATCTGTTAAGTTTATGAAGAAAAATTTACTTATTGCAATGGCAGCCGCCATGGGCGTATTCACAGCTTCTTATGCTCAGGATGATACGCAAGTAGCAGAAAGTGACGGAACAGTCATGGTTTCCACTTATTCTGGCAATGCTCACATCTCAGCGATGATTATTGTTGACAACGATAATTATGTGCTTACAGGTGGTCATACTACTAATTTCGAAAGATATGTCGGATACGAGCTGTTTTCGCCTGAGAAAGACGGGTATACAGATGGTACATGGATACCAGGCGAACTTCTTTATACCAATAACGATATGTGTCACGATGATGGCGCGCAAGTGACGCTTCTTGATGGCCGTTCTCTTTTGTTGGGAGGACACAGTTCAGGCAGAGGCATTGGTTATTCTGCTGACGCACACATGTATGATCCTGCCACCAAGAGCTTCACTACAGTAGGTTCTATGAAGAGTTTGCGTGCCGTGCTGAGCGCCTTGACTATGACCAACGGAAAGGTGTTTATTGCAGGAAACTGGTATAAGGACGACAACACAGCAGAAATCTATGACCCGGAGACAGGCTCTTCTGTTCAAAGCATCACATTGCCTGCTGCGACATCCAATCCTTACCTCATCAACACCAAGGACGGTGGCGTGGCTATATTGCCTGTTGCTAACTGCTATGGCCAGAAAATTTGGGATGGCAGCTATTATAAGTACTCTGCTGATGGCGAGGTGACAACTGTCAAGGCAGAGGGAATGGATGATTATACTCCTCAGGGTGTGATGACATCTTACCTCGAGCAGCGCACTATGGCAGACGGCTCATTTGTCTTTACAGCTAAAGACGGCCAGGGCAAGTCTGCGCTGATGAAATTTGACGCTGAGACAGAACGCTTCAGCAAACTGTTCGATATAAACACATCCGTAGAGGGCATTCAGGGCGAAGGTGTGATTGATGAATCTACCATCCTCGTAAATCCAAAAAGCAATATTGCTCATGTCGCTATGCTTGAGAAGAGCAACAGCAAGTATGCTCTTGTAAGTTACGACCTTAATAGCGGTGATGTGGTTTCTACCCTTATCATCAACAAGCCGGCTCCATTCACAGCCAAGCGTTTGCTCTCTGACGGCAGCATCATTGTGCTGGGTGGCAGTTCTGAAGGCGATAACTATTATGCCTCATCTTGGTTCTATATGATTAAGACTGCACAGATAAATCCTACAGCCATTACTTCTGCTAAGGTTGATGCTGACAGCGAAGCCATCTTCGATTTGACTGGTCGTCGTGTAGCTAAGCCTGTTGCCAACAGCATATATATTAAGAATGGTCGCAAGTTTGTGGCGAGGTGAGGGTTTGAGTTTTTAAGTTTTTGAGTTTTTAAGTTTTGGTAATTACATAGAACTTGACCCGCAGATATAATATTTGCATATTTATGCGCATATATATTTATGAAAAAATACTGTCAGCAATGGCAGTATTTTTTGTTTTTATGTGATATTTATAAAATAAAAAAACCATCCATGTGAATGGATGGTGAAAAAAATTTGATTTTAATCTGTCCTAAGACGGACAGAACCAAATTTTATGCAAATGTACAAATAAATATATTTAAGTTTCGCACGTGTGCCTGGTCATCGCGAAGCGCTTTGCTCGCAAAGAACGCACTACAGCCTCGTAGAGGCGGTCAGTAACCGGGGGCAACGCCCTCGGAATCAGGATACAAAGTAACATCTGCCTGGAGGGCAGTACCTCATTCGCTAGGCAAGGTAGTGCCCTCCAGGCACCTGAGTCGGGTGGTTCTTTGTGTCCGGCAGCATCTCCTTCGTCGATGCAACCGGTTACTAAGATACTGGCTTCCAGCCAGAACACGACGTGCGAAACTCTTACCTTTGTAGGCGATTATAGAAATTGTTCTAAATGTAGGA
>JAKSLL010000157.1 GCA_024401215.1 Bacteroidaceae bacterium | reverse complement strand
GCGATCACGCAACATAGTCATCAAACGCGCTGCACGATAATCGCTCATGGGAGGTGAACTCACATCGTTCGAATATGTCAACGAGAAGAGCAACATGTATCCGAAAATGCCGAACGTCTCTATACACGTCACATGTTTCTCGACTTGCTTAATACTCAAATCTTAGACAAACCAAATTTATAAACCCCAAACCATGTTCTATACATCTCCTACATACGCACTTTGTGCGGAGGCCAGCTTCACTTCTTGCTCTTCAAAGAGTGAGAGTGGTGTTTTTATGGCTTCTAAGCCTCTGTTGTGCGCTATAGGAGGGCAACGTAATCGGCTTAATTCAAACAGTTATAGCAAGTTTTATAGCCTTCTACAGGCACTCTGTGCGAGTGTCGGTAGCAGGCTTTTTCGTGTCTATACATTTCAAACAATAAACAATTTATTCACTAATTTCACAACAACATGAAGAAGTATCTACTTACATTCATCTTGTCGGTTGCTGGACTCAGCATAGCGAGTGCTGACGAACCAGTACAGGGCATCATTGCCACTTACGAAGGTTCGGAAACGAGCTATAAGTTGGAGGATATGCCTACCGTCAAGTATGAAACTATAGAGGGTGTGAATCACGCAGTTCTCTACTTGAAGGATCAGGCAGAGCCTGTCCTTAGTGTAGCACTTGCCGAGGGTAAGACGCTCATCATCACTTATGGTGAGTATGTGCCATCCGCCATCGAAGGTGTTGCAACCGATAAGGTTACCATCATCGAGCAAGGTGGCAAGAAGTTTATCCAGGGTGGCAAACTCATCATCATCGGCAAGGATGGCAAGAAGTATAATGCCGCAGGTAATTTATTGAAACGATAACGATAACGAAAACGATAACATAAACAAAAGAACAAAGACAATGAAAAAGATATTATTCTCGCTCGTGGCACTCGTTGCCTCAATGAGCATGAACGCTCAGGTCATGAAGGTCATGAAGAATGGCGAAGTAGAAGCAACCTATAAGGGTGCAGAATATAGCGTAGTGTTTGAAGAAGAACAGGGATCTACAACAACTGGCACAGCCAAGGCAACAATCGGCGGCAGCGAAGTTGATGTAAACTGGGTACAGCTTTGGGAGAATGGTCCTAAGTTCGCTGAGTATAACGTTGGTGTAACAGACGGCAAGGCAGAGAGCTACGGTGGTTATTACTGCTGGGGCAGTAGCATCGACAAGGATCCAAGTGCTGCATACAAAGAAGGCACCGATGCTCTCACCGGCACTGATGATACTGCTACCAACCTCTGGGGTAACAACTGGCGTATGCCGACTAAGGCAGAACTTGACGATCTTCTTGCCAACTGCGATGTAGCATGGACTACAGTCAATGGCGTGAACGGTCGCAAATTTACTGGTAAGGGTGATTACGCTTCTAACAGCGTGCTCCTTCCTGCTGCTGGCTACTGCAGCCACGGCGGTGTCGGCGACCGTGGCAACGACGGCGACTACTGGTCTTCTACGCCTGATGACAGCGACAGCGCGTACTTCCTGTTCTTCGATTCGAGCATCCAGTATATGGACTACGACAACCGCTCCTACGGCTACTCTGTCCGCGCGGTGCTGGCTGAGTAACTTGAAGAGTGCATATCCTAACCCAATCCAAGGATAGCACCTACCAATCAAAAAACAACCCCACAGCACTTATACACTGTCGGGGCTCCAGCGCATCCCCAAGATGCGCCCAAGCCCTGACAGTGTATAAGTGCTTTTTGAAAATGAACAACAGATATCCATGGCCAAACTGGAAGAAATCATAAAAACAGAAATGTCGTGACATTTTGCATTGCACATCTCATCCGCATGGCACCCCCTCCCTCACAGGGAGGGCAGGGGAGGGTCTTTTTAAAAACACTCATCACTCGTCACAAACACCCTTTAACTTTTTTGTAAATCACATCCGTATGAGTGTTCCTGGCGTTGAGGATGTGTCGGTTGACCTCCTGTCGGGCATCGCCGATGTTAGTGGCAAGCATCTCGACGATGAAGCCATCATTGCAGCAGTGGAAAGCATTGGATTTGACATACATAGGAAATAATAAAAGCGGGTCGCTTCACGATTTTGAAGCGACCCGCTTTTATTATTTAGCTTGCAGACAAGCCTATCCCACATTATGAAGTATGGATAAGACAGGCTGCGCAGCATGACTGACTGTTCATGCTACCAGCAATCACTTTATCAGCACTTTTTTCACTTTGCCTTGTGAATCGACAACAATATTCATTCCACGCCTCAGCTTTTTCAGCCTTTGGCCATCCAAGGAGTAAATGGACTTGCAGTCATCCATCTCTGCGCTCTGAGCATCTTTAATGCCTGTAGCACCTTCGCTGTCGCTAACATAAAATGTGAGCATGCTGAAAAGCTCGCTATCGAGTGAAAGCTCCGCTGTAGGCATGGTGGTTGCAGATGCTTGGCATTCATCTGTAGAAATCGGTGCCACAACAAACTGCCCCACGACCTCTAATTCATCAGCATACGCAGCTGTTGAAAGTATTAATGCTAAAACAAATAGATACTTTTTCATCTTAGTCTTGTTTATTTCGCAGTTGTGTCATTCTGTTTTGTCACAGTGGTTTGATCACCAAAAAACGCAGAATCTCCAGCACCAAAGGTGAGACGTTTCTTTTCCCTGTCATAATATGTGCTAACGACATTCTCTTCCTCATCTCCATCCACTACACCATTGACATAAAGGCTTCCAGCCCCGTTCAGCTTCCATGTACCAGAACCATCGGAAGATTTTTCTAACTCCTGCTTGAAATAGCGTCTATAGGTATATGTGAAAGTGCCATCATTCTTGAATTCGTAATTATAATATATTGTTTCATATTCATCTTTGTATTCCGCTTTTCCAGACCATTTCCCCACCAATTCATCGGAAGTCAGCACGCCCTCCAATGTTTTAGCCACTATGGCATAAGGCACAGAAGTCAGCTTTGCACATCCCATTTCCTTGCCATCGACGATAGTGGCAAGCCAGTACTCGCCAGTACTGAAGTTTATCTTATCCCCAAAATCAAGGCCAAGATTCTGAACACTGCTGTTCTTCACATCTTTCAGTTCAAAAGTCTGGCTCCATACCGACGGACCATTCTGGCTGTTGCGAAGCTGCATTTCAACGGTAACATTCTGTGCAGCGGCTTTGCCATGCTTGATTTGAACTTGATACATCATTACTGTGGGAACCTGCGCATAGGCAGAAACGAATGCCATCATCATGATAGCCAACGAAAGTAAAATCTTTTTCATAGTGTTATTAGTAAAATTATTAAAATGTGTGTAACTTGTATTTTCTGAACGGTTGACGATTCCTGCGTTTTGAGGCTGCGTCTTTTTGCATAATAGCAGAGTGAGTGGACTTCAACTTGTATTTTATGCTGTCACCACTTACTGCAACCTTAATTCCGCAACACTATAATTTAACTTTATTTATAAGTCCCTGAGCAACAAAAAGTTGCTCAAGATTCCGGCATATCAGATTTTTCACTTATCTTAGTGCTGCAAAACAAACAAGATAAAAAATCTGCATTGACATGGTAAAGGTACAAATAAAATCTGAAAAACTCACACCTTTTGGTGGAATTTTTTCTATCATGGAGCAATTTGACTCCATGCTATCACCTGTTATTGACTCAACATTGGGTCAGAGATGCTGCAGTATCATCGGATACCAGTTCAGCGAGATTGTACGTTCGTTGATGAGCGTGTAGCCAAATGACTTTATTTCTTTATACTTTCCACTCGCTTTGCTGACCACTACCACACTTGTAGAGCCAGAACGGTTATGTTTCTTACGTACGTACATGGTGCAAAGGTATACATTTTTTCGCTTGCGCCACCCAAAATCACCCTGTTATTTTGCGTAACTCGTTGATTTCATTCTGCGCTATCTAATGGCACAAAAAAGTGACGAAGTCAGGAGATAACAACAATACTTTTGCTACAGACCTAACAAATCTGATTAGTGCTTATCCTGTAGTTTCTGTTTCAGCAATGGGATTTCCAGCAGGATGGACATCAGAACCACTCTGGCAATAGTACACATTATTTATATAAGTATAGATTGATAATAGCCAATGTCGCTTGCATCTGCAACATAAACGACATTGCCCTTTTTATGCGATTTTACCATATTTTCTTATCGTTTTCGACTTAAATAAAGTTAAAACCGTTAAATCTACACGATTTTATATCCTCAAAATATTCTCGACAGGATTTTTCTATCGTATTACATGTAACACATTGATTATCAATGTGTGCCACAAACTGCAGTTGCAAGAGTCTCAAGTCGATAGTGCTTCCAGAGCATCTTTACATCATCAAGTCCGCCGCTTTTGAGGAGTGCAATGCACTGACCGACATCGTCAGCCTTAATCCTGAGCCTCCATATCCAGTAGGTAACAATCATTTCCCTAACTGGAATGCTACCGTCCATGTCCCAGCAGGCAGTAAAGCAGCTTATCAGGCTATAGACATGTGGCAATATTTCAACATTGTGGAAGATGTCACATCCATCCGTCAGCCAAGTTTCGTTCCTTCTGAGGGTAAGGTTTACGATCTCCATGGACGATTAGTTAATGACAATTATCAGGGCATTGTCATCAAGAACGGTAAGACAGTGTTAAGGACACGTTGAAAGGAACATGTTTTGAGTTTTTGGGAAAAATGGGGGCACATGCATGGTACAATTGCCTGGTCATCGCGAAGCGCTTTGCTCGCAAAGAACGCAACACAGCGAGCGTGGTGAGTGGTCAGTAACCGGGGGCAACGCCCTCGGAATCTGGATACAAAGTAACATCTGCCTGGAGGGCTGTACGGTTAAAGTTTAAACAAAAACAAAAATCCACCCCAATCGTCATCTCCAAGCCTAACGAAGCCCCTTCTAAGACTCCTTAATTAGTGACATTTTGTATTGTACATCCCATCCGCATGGCACCCCCTCCCTCACAGGGAGGGCAGGGGGAGCTGTGCAGCCGATTTATAAAAGACTTTAAGGTGACAAACAAGAATCTGAAAAATATTGAGATACAAACTAAGTTTGGAATTTATAGCCTGAAAGGCTTATTTCTTCATAGCCCAGGGTAGAGCGAAGCGGCACCCTGGGTATTTTGTTGTTGTTTGCAAACGCCCTGTAAGGGCAAAAGCGTTGATTCTCTGTTTGTTGAATAGGCTTTTGCCCTTACAGGGCGCATCCCACCAACATTCCCAATACCCAAGGCGTCGCTTCGCTTGCCATTGGGCTATGTAGTTCATTGGGCTTTCAGCCCGTTTTACTGTTGGGTATCGACATGGTTATTATCCGCTACGCTTAGTAGTGCATGGCCCCCTCTAAGACTCCTCAATT
>JAKSLL010000156.1 GCA_024401215.1 Bacteroidaceae bacterium | reverse complement strand
CTAAATAACTACTAAAACAATGAAAGAAGAACTTGTAAACAAAGCATACGAGGTTGCAAAAGCTCGTTACGCAGAAATTGGTGTTGATACAGAAGCAGTTTTGAAGCAGCTTCAGGATTTTCATCTCTCACTTCACTGCTGGCAGGCAGATGATGTGCATGGATTTGAAGTACAGGCAGGCGCAATGTCAGGTGGAATCCAGTCAACGGGTGATTTCCCTGGAGCAGCCCGCAATATAGATGAACTCCGTCAGGACATCCTCATGGCAAAGAGCCTTATTCCTGGTAACCACAGACTCAATCTTCATGAAATCTATGGTGATTTCAAAGGGAAGGTTGTTGACCGTGACGAGGTGACAGTAGAATATTTCCAGTCTTGGATTGACTGGGCAAAGGAGAATAACACTCTTCTTGACTTCAACTCATCTTCATTCTCTCATCCAAAGAGCGGTAACCTGACTCTTGCAAATCCAGATAAGTCGCTCCGTGAATTCTGGATTGAACACACAAAGCGCTGCCGTGATATTGCAAATGCTATGGGTGAGGCTCAGGGTGACCCTTGTATCATGAACCTTTGGGTGCATGACGGATGCAAAGATATGAGTGTTAATCATGCTATGTATCGCAATTACCTCAAATCTTCTCTTGATGAGATTTTTGCTAAGGAACAGCCAATGATGAAAGACTGTATCGAGGGCAAGGTGTTTGGTATTGGTCTTGAGTCTTTCACTGTAGGTTCTCATGATTTCTATACTGCATACGCTGCGAAGTATGATAAGATACTTACTATCGACACTGGTCACTATCACCCAACAGAGTCTCCAGGCGACAAGGTGTCAGCAGTTCTGCCTTTTGTTAAGGAACTCATGCTTCATGTCTCTCGTCCTGTACGCTGGGATTCTGACCATGTGACAATTATGGACGATCCTACACAGGAACTCTTCTCTGAGATTGTACGTGCAGGTGCTCTTGAGCGTGTGCATTATGGACTTGATTTCTTTGATGGTTCAATCAATCGTATTGGCGCCTATGTCATTGGCTCTCGTTCAGCTCAGAAGTGTATGCTTCGTGCACTCCTTGAACCTCACGAGACAATATCTAAACTTGAAATTGCTGGTGAGGGTTATAAAGTGCTTGCTCTCCTTGAGGAGCAGAAAGCTATGCCATGGCAGGCTGTTTACGATGAGTTCTGTGTTCGCAACGGAGTTCCTGTTGGTCAGGACTTCATTGCTGGTATTGATAAGTATGTAGAGGAAGTTACAAGCAAGAGATAAATATGGAGATAGTCATAGGACTAATTATCATAGCTGTCGGAGCATTCTGCCAGTCCAGTTGCTATGTGCCAATCAATAAGATTAAGTCTTGGAGTTGGGAGAGCTATTGGATTGTTCAAGGTGTCTTTGCTTGGCTTATCTTTCCTATTATAGGCGCATCGCTCGCTATCCCAGAGGGAAAGACAATGGGAGACCTCTTTGGCATCTTCCTCCAGAACCCTTCTGAGACTGCTATGACTATGCTTTTTGGCATGCTGTGGGGTGTTGGTGGACTTACTTTCGGCTTGTCTATGCGATACCTTGGAGTGGCTCTTGGACAGAGCATTGCGCTGGGTACGTGCGCAGGTCTCGGCACTATACTGACTCCTGTTTTCACAGGAAAGACAGATGATCTTACAACGCCAGTTATAGTGGGCGTGGTGGTGACTCTTCTTGGCATTGCTGTCATTGGTTTTGCTGGTCAGATGAAGACTGCGTCATTGAGCAAGGAAGAGCAGAAAGCAGCTGTTAAGGATTTTGATTTCGGCAAGGGTATTACTGTTGCTCTCCTTGCAGGTTTTATGTCAGCATGTTTCAGCATCGGACTTGGATATGGCGACAGCCTTAAGTTTGCAGATTCTGATCCAATGTTTGCCACACTTCCTGCTACAATGCTTGTCACCTTTGGCGGATTTGTCACAAATCTTGTGTACTGTGTGCAGCAGAATATTGTCCATAAGTCATTCACGGACTATGCAAAGGGCGATTTGTGGGTGAACAATGTTGTGTTCTGCCTGCTTGCTGGACTTCTTTGGTACAGCCAGTTCTTTGGATTGAGCCTTGGCAAGGGATTCCTTACAGAGAGTCCAACGCTTCTTGCATTCTCTTGGTGTATCCTTATGGCTCTCAATGTGACATTCTCAAATGTGTGGGGCATCATCCTCAAAGAATGGAAAGGATGCTCTCGCAAGACAGTTCTTGTGTTGCTTCTTGGCATAGCGATACTTATTATTAGCTCTTTCCTGCCTCAGTTGCTGTAGAGTTGAGAGTAGGGCAGAAGGTGTAAGTAGGTGTTCAAAATTATTTGTATGAATACATGACAAATGTTTTCGGATTTTGAGCACCTACTTTATTTTTATATTAATTATACAAGTTTAGCTCCATTTGTTATGTAGTTAAAGTGCAGTTAAAGTGTAGTTAAAGTGACAAATGTCTGTATATGGCAAATATCCTTTTAACTCCGAGCGAAGCGATAACTCCACTTTAACTCCCCAAACATAGCAAGTTGCAAACTTGATAAAGTTGATTTAATTATAACAGAGTAGGTGTTTCTAGTATTACGAACATTTACTCATCTAAATATATTGAATAAGAATGAAAAGTATTTTAGATGGGCGTTCAGGTTTGAAGGCTGTAATTGATCAGATTGCGGAGGTTACAGGATATCTCTGGGAAAAAGGTTGGGCAGAGCGTAATGGCGGTAATATAACCGTCAATGTTACTGAATTTATGGATGACGAGTGCAAGGCAATGCCTGCTATTGCTCCTGTCAAGCAGATTGGTATGGTGCTTCCTATGCTCAAGGGTAAGTATTTCTATTGCAAAGGTACAGGTAAGCGTATGCGTGACCTTGCTAAGTATCCAATGCAGAATGGCTCTATTGTACGCATCTGCGATGATTGTGCGTCATACGAGATTATTGCTGATGAACCTGTAGTTCCAACATCAGAACTGCCAACGCATCTTGCTTTGCAAAATTATCTCTTAGAGACAGGCTCTTGCTATAAGGCAACGCTTCACACTCATCCTATTGAACTTGTTGCTATGTCACACATACAGCGATTCCTTAAAGGTGATGAGATGACTCGTGTGCTTTGGTCTATGATACCAGAGACCCTTGCTTTTGCCCCTCTTGGCATAGGAATAGTGCCTTACGGCCTCCCTTCGTCAGTTCAGCTTGCTGAGGCAACGCTTGAGAAGATTAAGAAGCATGATGTGGTGTTGTGGGAGAAACATGGCACAGTGGCTGTAGGAACAGACATTATGGATGCGTTTGACCAGACAGATGTGCTATGCAAGGCTGCAAACATTTATATGTGCGCTAAGGCTATGGGTTCAGAGCCTGATGGCATGACTGATGAAGCAATGAAAGAGGTACAAGATGTGTTTAATTTGCCTAAAACGCGTCCTTGTTAGACTCTTTTGTCCTTAAAAACATGCGTGAGGGAAAAAAAACGATGATACATGAATGTTAATATAAAAAACATTTGTATCTTTGTATTCATAAAAGAATAAAAAAATTCATACATATATTATGCTATTTGGACACGGGGTTCTCAAAATGCTTATTCATATTATGAATAGCAGAGAACTTAAAAGACCGTGAGGTTTCAGTCCTATTCCCCCAAAGGAAATATTAACATTTCACCTTTTATTCCTGCCCCGTGAGGTGCGGGAATATTTTTTTTATATACCCATGCGCTCTCTTCTATCCTTTTATACTTCTAAGTGTCTGATCAAAATTATTTTTTATAATCAAGAACCTTTAGCCTCGGCGAAGCCAATGAAGAGAATGAGAGAAATGCCATCCGGATGGCTTCTCTTAATTCCAATCGTAACGATTTAATTCTGAATCAAAAAGAACAGTTTGCTACAAACTGAAAGATGAAATCTCTATTTTCTCTAAATTCTTGATAAATATAAAAATAATTTTGATTACTTACTTATATAACAAAATACAATTCGTTCTCCTTTTGTTGTTTGATATATTCTTTATAAATTTGCCGTGTCATTTATATGATGTAGAGTTAAGAGTCAGTTGTGGCACACCCAGCATCGGAACGTAAGGATACTCTGCGGTAGCAACCTGTGTGTAGGCGATGCTACCATTTTTTATACCTGCGTCTCTTTAACTCCGAGCAAAGCGATAACTCCTCTTTAACTCCACTTTAACTCCTCAAAACGAAAGTTGAATTTTCTTATTTAGACATTAGACATTAGACGTTTTTCTCTATCTGTCTAATATACAAATACATAAACGCAAAAAGTGTCTAAAATATTTTTAGACACTTTTTGTTTTAGACAAATCAATCATGCGATTGCCTGCTGTAATCTTTAACCCTCAAAAAACAAAAAGGTTTTCACTCAAATTACCCGCATGGCAGTTCTCCCCTCGGGGAGTTAGAGGGGGTCTTATATCCTCTTCACCAGCTCCATCAAATCCCCTATATTGATCACCCCGTCGTTGTTCAGGTCGCCTCTGCCGAGTGTTGTTGTGGCGTTCTGAAGCAGCACATTCACCATGTGCGGCACATCGGCTATGTCCACTTTGCCGTCGCCATTTATATCCCCAGGAATGTTTCTGGTGAAATATCCATCAAAGTTCGCCATGCTGGCATCTATTCTTTCTATGTCATAACTTACCTTGCCAACCAGATTGTCGCACGCCAAAAACATGGTATTCGAACTTGTGACATTTGTCGTCACAAAATCATCTGATGCATATATGGTTTTTAGATTGAAGCAACCATAGAACATGGCAAACATATCCGTTACGCTTGATGTGTTGAACCTTGTCACGTCCAGCGAGGCGAGGTTATAGCAACCATAGAACATGCCTTGCATATCTCTCACGCTTGATGTGTTGAACTTTGTCACATCCAGCGAGGTGAGGTTGGTGCAGCTACTGAACATGAAGGCCATATTCGTTACGCTTGATGTGTTGAACTTTGTCACATCCAGCGAGGTGAGGTTGGAGCAGCTACCGAACATGGAGGCCATATTCGTCACGCTTGATGTGTTGAACTTTGTCACATCCAGCGAGGTGAGCTTAGAGCAGTAGCTGAACATTCTGCTCATATCCGTCACGCTTGATGTGTTGAACTTTGTCACGTCCAGCGAGGTGAGCTTAGAGCAGCCACTGAACATGTAGCTCATATCCGTCACGCCCTCCGTATGCAGATACTGCATGCCTTCGATGGATGTTATACTGCCTAACTCAGCGAACATACGACTCAAGTCATTGCCCCTGTATGCGTCGAAAGAGGAGTCTATCACCGCCTTCTTGGCTTTGTAACTCCAGTTGTCTTTGGCCGAGTTGAGAGGGAGAATTGCGTCGAAATTGCCTGCAGGCTGTCTGCGATAATAATAGGTAATGATATACTTTTAGGCACAAGATGGTAAACTCAGAACAAGATTTACCA
>JAKSLL010000155.1 GCA_024401215.1 Bacteroidaceae bacterium | reverse complement strand
GTAGGGGGGCATAAGGTGAATCATCTGCCCTACTGGCGGCGGACAGGGCGCACAGGGAACCCAAAGCAACGGTGGGTGTGGCTCCAGTCAACGCGACTCGAATCGAAGTAGAGCTCATACGCGCGGACCGGGTCGCTCTCGTCGAGCGAGCTCGACCAGTAGTAGCCGCGGCTGCCATCTAAGTAGAGCGAACTATCGCGGCGGTGGCCAGCGGCAGGGAGGAAAATGTACTTAGAGCTGTCTTTCTTTGAAGATACCTTGTAGCCATTCTTGCCATTAATGGAAGTCCATGTCCATGTGCAGTTGTCACGGAGTTCATCCTGCTCTGCTTTTGTTGGCATGCGCCAGTTCTCGCCCCAATTCACGTAGGCGGCGTCATCGGCGAGTTCGAGAACTTTCTTGTTGTCAACTGTGCCGCGGCTGCTGTCTGTGTTGTACTTGGTGAATGGACCTTCATAAGTGTAACCATCGCACCACTTGTAAGTGCTCCAATAATAGGCTGTCTTCTTGTAGCTGCTATTGCCATTGTAGCTGTAGTTGTAGGCATTGCTTGTGTCCTGCTCGCCGTATGCCTTGGTCTCGCCCCAGGCGTAGTAGTTTCCATAATCTTCAGGAGATTCAGCGCCTACGTTCATTGTCGCCCAGAGAGTGCCGGAAGGGAGGTCGAGGTCAACATATTCATGAGTGTCAATACCAAGCTTTGCTTCAATTGCGGCAAGACGAGTATCAATGCTTTGAAGCACAGAGTTGAGAGTTGCTGCATCAACAACCTGACGGTTGTCAGCTGTCCTGCCAAGAACTTTCTCGACTGTGGAAGATACGTCGCTGATATTGACAGCTCCATTACCATCAACATCGTAGGCTGATGTTGTCTTCAACTGCGCACTACAGAATACCGAAATGCAGAGCGCAGACAATGTGATAATTGTTTTTTTCATATCAATAATTTGTTAATTGTTAACATTTCTGGAGTTATCGCTTTCGCTCCCTGTTAACTCCTGCTTAAGCTAAACTCCTGTTAACTTCTACGAATAATATAGGCTTAATTCTTAACTCTCCTTGGATGTCACCCCACAACTTCAACACTCTTTACAGCTGGTTTGCCATTTTCTATCTTTACCACAACCTTGAAATTCACAAAGTCACTATAGATGTAGAGCGGTATTGTCTCGCCATTCTTCGGTTCGTAGTCAAACTTCAGGCGAATGCTGCTGCCTGAGAGGTAATCTTCGGAAGGTCGGACGGACTTATCTTTATCGTTGACCTGATTGAGCGAGAAGACAGGGTCGATGATGGAAAGGATGCGAGGGAGTTCGATACGCAGCTTGTTGTCTGTGCCGTTGATGGTGTTCTTCATACCCTCTTTCATCTTGTTCCAAGCTCCTTCGCTGGCAATGTTTGCTGTCACCTTGATGCCTTCGGTGATAGCTTTCTGAAGGTCGCCAGAAGTGACATTGAAGTCTTCAAGAAGCTGCTGCTTGACATCGTTGCGCACAGCCTTCTTTGTCTTGCCCGACTTGAGAGCGGTGTCGGAAGCGCGTACATACTTGTAATCTACATTGTCTATCCAGCATATCTTGTCGTCGGTCATGGCGATGGCGCGCACACGAGTGATGTCGCTGTATTTCTTACCTTCGTAATTGAGTTTCACGACACCCACATTGTTGCTGCTATGCTGCTTGATGATGTTGATGGTAGGGAGTTTCTGCACATCATACTCCTCCTTATACATGTCGGTGTAATGAAGGCAGAGGAAGATGCGCACATTCTCAAGGCTGATGTCGGAGCGGTTGTTGATGGTCACCTCTATCTCATCATCATTCTCTATCAGACCGAGTTCGTGTGTCGGCTTGATAGCCACATCGAGAAACGACTGTTCGATGAGTATCTGCTTGAAACTGCTATACATATTCTGTTCACAGTATTCCATGTCGGAGAGCAGGCAGTCATAAACACCTTGATTGCCACGGCGGAAGAAATGGTTGAAGATTTCGGTCTTGCAAGCATCCAAGTCACCCTGCTGTGAATAATACTGCGCCTTGAGGAGATTCGGGCTGAAGATGCCAAAGCCCTCCATAGTGGAGCGGTAGAGACGGAGAAGGTACTTGCCCTCTGTTGTCTTGTTGAGATATGAGCGGTGCTTGTAGGAATCGAGGAGGTCGGTAAGACTCTCCGCCTGACGCGGATACTCCATAGAAGCCTGGTCGAAATATGACATTGCCTGTCCATCCTCACCCGTGCGGTGCAGTATCATGCCTTTCAGCACGAGGGCAGGAGCAGAACGTGAAGGATACAGCTTCATGTATTCGTCGAGGGTGTTATCCGCCTCAATATAGAATTCATTGACAGACGACGGATTCTTCTTCAGGCGCATCTCCTTGAAGAGTGACAGCGACTTGAGCGAGTCGGAGTTTTGTGAAGGAGAGTCGGCGCTGGCATTATTGCCGCCAGCAGACAGAGCCGCATTCTGGCTTGAAGCGATATTGACGAGCGAGAGCGACTTGAGAAGCAGCGCCTCACGGTTTGTAGGATAATCTTTGAGGATGGACACCGTCTGGTTGTAGGCATCCACATTGCGTCCAGAATAGAGGTCGATGTATGCCTTGTCCTTCTTCAGACAGAGGGCATCCCACTCCTGCATATACTTATAATAGACGGGAGCGTAGCCTTCAAGATATTCTATGTATGCCATACGCACACTCTCTATCTCCTTTTCAAGCTTGCTCTTCAGCTCTTTCTGCTTTTCGTACTCTTCGAATGCCGACACCTTGGCTTCATCGAGTCCGTCAACAACACTCAAAGTGCCAAGTGTGGCATCGCCTGTGCAGAGAGATGAAAGAACGCCAATAGGATTGACATGCTCAGCTAAAGTTGTTGCTCCGCTGCCTGCGCTTCTCATGAGCATCCACACATCGTCGAACTCCTCATACTGCTTCTGGAGTTCGAAGAGGCGCTGCATGATAGGAAAGAGCTTCTTCTTCTGTTCAAGCACATCAGGAGCCACCTTGCTGTAATCCTGCTTTGCCACATACTCCAGATAGCTCATGAAATCCTCTGACTGATATTGAGCCACCTCAAGAGCATTCATAGCCCTTACCGTCTCCTCTATGTCGTAGTCAGGGCCCTTGGTCTCAAGGGCTTCGTATGCTGGTTCAAACTCCTCTGTAGGCTGATAGTTTTCGAGGTCTATCGGATTTTGAGGCTTGAAGAAAAAATACCATACTGCAAATCCTGCTGCAGCAATGAGCAAGATGACAATAATCCATGAAAGTGACTTTTTCATATCTTTTGATTTATAAGTAAGTAATCAAAATTATTTTCATATTTATCAAGAACCGTCAGCTCGGCGTAGCCAATGAAGAGAACCTCGAAGAGCTCGGCGTAGCCAAATTAGAGATTTCTTCTTTCAGTTTGTAGCAAACTGTTCTTTTTGATTCAGAAATAAATCGTTACGATTGGAATTAAGAGAAGTCATCCGGATGGCATTCTCTTATTCTCTTAATTCTTGATTATAAAAATAATTTTGACCAGATACTTAAGTGAACACCTAAACCTCACAAACAACGAATGAGATATGGGATAACTTTTGCAAAGATACAACTTTCCGACAAATCACCAAACTGCATGAAACAAAAAAAAACAGACCAACCGAAGTCGATCTGTTTTTTCATATTGAGTTTTTATACCGAAGTATCTTATGTAACGGCTAAATCAAGAGTTTCCACTTGATTAGAAGTCATTGTCAACGAATGCAGCGAAGCTCATGTCTGGGTCGAATGGACGACGCTCTGCAGTCTGGAAGTCTTCCTTAGCACCAACAACAATCTTGTCGAAGTCGCGGAGACCTGTACCTGCTGGGATGAGGTGACCTGTGATAACGTTCTCCTTCATTCCTTCGAGTGGGTCGCTCTTTCCGCTGATAGCAGCCTCGTTGAGCACCTTTGTTGTCTCCTGGAATGATGCAGATGACATGAAGCTCTTTGAACCGAGAGCAGCACGAGTGATACCCTGAAGAATCTGTGTTGCTGTAGCAGGAATAGCATCACGTGTCTGAACAGTGCGCAAGTCACGACGCTTGAGAAGAGAGTTCTCATCACGAAGACGGCGAGCAGAGATAATCATACCTGCCTTAAGCTCTTCAGAGTCGCCTGCATCAGTAACATACTTCTTGCCCCAGATGCGGTCGTTCTCCTCAAGGAAGTCGAGCTTGTCAACAATTCCACCTTCGAGGAAGTTAGTATCGCCGGCATCGTCAATGCGCACCTTGCGCATCATCTGACGAACGATAATCTCGAAGTGCTTGTCGTTGATTGCCACACCCTGCATACGATAGACATCCTGTACCTGGTTGACGATGTACTCCTGAACGGCAGTAGGGCCCTTGATGGCGAGAATGTCGGCTGGTGTGATAGCACCGTCAGAAAGTGGTGTTCCAGCACGAACATAGTCGTTCTCCTGTACAAGAATCTGCTTTGAAAGTGGAATGAGGTAATCGCGAGTGTCATTAACCTTTGAAGTGATTGTCACCTCACGGTTACCACGCTTAACCTTACCCATTGTGACAACACCGTCAATCTCAGCAACGATAGCTGGGTTAGAAGGGTTGCGTGCCTCGAAGAGCTCTGTTACTCGTGGGAGACCACCGGTGATATCACCAGCCTTAGCCACTGAACGAGGAATCTTAACGAGGATATCACCCGCCTTGAGTTCCTGACCATCCTCAACAACGATATGTCCGTTGATTGGGAATGAGTAAGTACGGAGAAGGTCGCCCCCCTTGGCATTGAGGATATGACAGTAAGGAACAGCTGCACGGTCACGAGCTTCTGTTACGATGTAGTCCTTCAAACCTGTTGTCTCATCGACATCTACACGGTATGTAACACCTTCCTTAACATCCTCAAAATTAGCATAACCGTCGAACTCAGTAACGATGACAGAGTTGAATGGGTCCCAGTCAGCAAGAATCTGACCTGCCTCAACGATATCTCCTGGGTTGCAGTAGAGGTTTGCACCATAAGGAACAGCTACTGTAGAAAGGATGTTACCTGTATTCTGCTCAACGAAACGCATTTCTGCAAGACGACCTACAACAACCTGTCCGTTTGGATGGTCAGCTGTTGGACGAGCTACAGTACGGAGTTCGTCGAATTCAACTCGTGCACTATTCTTTGCCTTAATCTGTGCATTGGCAGCAGCGTTACCTGCGACACCACCGGCGTGGAATGTACGGAGTGTGAGCTGTGTACCTGGCTCACCGATAGCCTGAGCTGCGATGACACCTACTGCCTCACCCTTCTGTACCATGCGCTGAGTAGCGAGGTTACGTCCGTAGCACTTCATGCAGACACCCTTCTTGCTTTCACAAGTGAGCACAGAACGAATCTCGACATTCTCAATACCTGACGCCTCGATTTCTGCAGCAAGACGATCTGTAATCTCCTCACCAGAAGCAACGATGAGTTCGTTAGTGTGAGGGTTTACGATGTCGCTTACTGACACACGTCCAATGATACGTTCTGCAAGAGAAGCTACAACACGGTCGCCATCCTTAAGGGCTGTACAGTTAAGTCCGCGGAGTGTGCCACAGTCTTCCTCGTTGATGATGACATCATGAGA
>JAKSLL010000154.1 GCA_024401215.1 Bacteroidaceae bacterium | reverse complement strand
AAAAAAGAAAATGAAAAAGGTAATTGGTACATTGTTTTTGATGCCGCTATTCTCGCTCCCTTCTGCTGCAGAGACAGAAGCAGAGACTGTGGCGGCTCCATCTGAAGGATTTGCTGAAACAAGCGAGTTTGCGGCAAGCGAGACTCCAGGTGCGGGATTTTTTACAGAGATGGTAAACTCTTCTGTTGCGTCAGCAATGGAGAATGTGTCGGTGGCACCAGATAAGGTGAATTACAGCCGCACACTTACTGACTACGCCTCAGCCCCAAAGATTGGCGGTTATGTGATAGGCAAATACACCTACACCGACCAGGACGGAAAGCATGGAGGTGACGGATTCAGCCAGCGTCTGGTACGTTTCTATCTCGATGGCTCTATACTGAAAGACTTCAAATATAGGGTTCAGATTCAAGCAGCAAATTCCTCTTTCCACATGAAGGATTTCTTCGTGGAATGGGCAAAGCATAAGGAGTTTGCCGTGAAGGTGGGACAGTTCAAGAGAGCGTTCACATTTGAGAATCCATATAATCCTTGGGATGTGGGCACGGGCGACTATGCACAGATGGTGAAGAAGCTTTCGGGCATGGGCGACTACAACGGAGAGGCTTCGATGGCTGGCGGCCGCGACCAGGGATTGCAGATACAGGGCGACCTCTTCGCAAGCAAGGCTGACGGTCATCGCTTTGTGCATTATCAGCTTCAGATGATGAACGGTCAGGGTGTGAATGTGTCGGATGCCAACGGCAAGCGTGACTTCATCGGCACACTCCAGTTGCAGCCTGTCAAGGACCTCTTCATCGGCGTCTTCGGATGGACAGGCACTTACACAAGTGGCAATGTGACCGTTGACCGCAACCGCTGGGGGGCATCGATGAAGTACGAACATAAGGGATGGAGCGCAAGAGCAGAGTATGCACACTCACAGGGATATAAAATCTCTGACTACAGCAATAACACATGGAAGGGCACAGGCAAGGCTGACGGCTGGTATGCCACAGTAGGCGTGCCTTTCAACGACTGGTGCAAGGTGTATGCTAAGTATGACTCATACCGTGACCAGGGCAACTGGGAGTCGATGAAGACAATTTATACTATAGCGCCAAACTTTCAGATACATAAGAATCTCATGCTTCAGCTTCAGTACAACTATGTGCATGACCGCATGGTTGCTGACCATGATTACAATGAAATCTGGGCGGAGACTTATTTCAGATTCTAATAGACGCTGTTTGGAGGCTTAGCCGAAGCGACAGAGCAAGTTGAATAACCCAAGTAAAAACTGACATAATGAAGATACAATATAAAGGACTTACCGATGCACAGGTGCAGGAGAGTAGGGCGGAGCATGGAAGCAACGTGCTCACCCCTCCTCAGCATGACTCGTGGCTAAAGAAGTTTATTGGCAGTTTCAATGATCCGCTGATTTGTATTCTTCTTGTGGCAGCACTTCTTGCTTTTGCTGTGTCATTTGTCCAGTATTACATGGATAATGAGATAGGCGGCGAGGTGTTTCTCGAACCCGCGGGCATACTCGTCGCCGTGCTGCTCGCTACGATGGTGGGCTTCATCCTCGAAAGGAAGAATGAGAAGATTTTTCAGAGCCTCAATGAGGTGAACGACGAAACTCTTGTCAAGGCTGTACGCAACGGCAATGTGCATCAGGTGATGCGCAAGGACATCGTTGTGGGCGATGTCGTGATACTTGAGGCAGGCGAAGAGGTGCCTGCTGACTGCGAACTCTTGGAGTCGCTGGACTTGCTTGTCAACGAGAGTACGCTGACGGGCGAGCCTCAGGTGAGAAAGACAACGAAGGCTGAGCTGTTCAACAAAGAGGCTACATACCCTTCTAATAATGTGCTGAAAGGCACTACTGTTATTGAAGGCTATTGTGTGGCTCGGGTCACTAAGGTCGGAGACATGACGGAGTCGGGGAAGGTGTTTGAGGCTGCTCAGGTGAGAGACAGCGGACCGACACCTTTGACACGCGAGCTCAAGGGCTTGTCGAAGGTGATAACTATAGGTGCTTATATTATTGCAGGACTTGTTGTTGTGGGAAGGATTGCAATGTATCTCAGAAGCAATTGGAATACTTTGGAGATTGAAGAATCAGAGTATTTCCCTCTTATCAACTACTGCCTTGAGACTTTCATGATAGCTGTGGCGTTGATAGCTGTGGCTGTGCCTGAGGGACTCCCT
This sequence comes from Bacteroidaceae bacterium, assembly GCA_024401215.1. Taxonomy (GTDB): domain Bacteria; phylum Bacteroidota; class Bacteroidia; order Bacteroidales; family Bacteroidaceae; genus Minthosoma. The sequence goes on along the minus strand of JAKSLL010000154.1, from coordinate 3,466 downwards.
ATGAGTGTCACGCTTTCGCTTGCCTACTCAATGCGCCAGATGATGAAGGAGAACACCCTGCCTCGCACTCTTCACGCTTGCGAGACTATTGGCGCGGCATCGGTGATTTGTACCGACAAGACAGGCACGTTGACGCAGAATCAGATGAGAGTGGCGGAGATGCATCTTGCTGATGGTGTGAACGATGATGTGGTGTGTGAGTCGATAGCGGTGAACTCAACAGCTAACCTTGACTTCTATGATGTGACGCATGTGAAGGCTGTGGGAAACCCTACAGAGGGTGCGCTTCTGCTCTGGCTCAATGACATTGGACGTGACTACGCCATGCTGCGCAATGCTGCTGAGGTGGTGGCTCGCGTGCCTTTCTCAACGGAAAAGAAATATATGTCGACGACGGTGCGCTCAGCTGTGACAGGACAAGAGGTGACATACACCAAAGGTGCGCCTGAGATTGTGATGTCGATGTGCGAGATGTCTGCCGACGCAAAAGAGCGATACGCTGCGCTGCTTGAAGCGTTCCAGACAAAGGCAATGCGCACGCTTGCTTTCGCTGCCGACAAATGCTTCCTCGGCGTGGCAGCAATAAGCGACCCTGTGCGCAGCGAGGTGCCTGAGGCTATCAGAGAGTGTGTCAGGGCTGGTATAGATGTGAAAATCGTGACTGGCGATGTGTCGGGCACGGCAAAAGAAATAGGTCGTCAGACAGGGGTGTGGACAGATGCCGATGATGACAGCAATATGCTCACAGGGGCGGAATTTGGAAACATGACAGACGAGCAGCTGCTCGAGCGTGTTGGCAGCATAAAAATCCTCTCCCGCGCAAAGCCTGATGACAAGGAACGACTTGTTCGCCTGCTAAAGAGAAATGGCAATGTTGTTGCTGTGACGGGTGACGGCACCAATGATGCGCCTGCGTTGAATGCTGCTGATGTGGGACTGTCGATGGGTGACGGTACGGCTGTGGCTAAGGAGGCGAGCGACATCACCATTCTCGACAATTCCTTTAAGTCGATATGCAATTCGGTGATGTGGGGGCGCTCGTTATATAAGAATATACAGCGTTTCATCACGTTCCAGATGACCATCAATGTTGCTGCTTGTCTCGTTGTGCTTGTTGGCTCTTTCTATGGCACGGATTCGCCTCTGTCGGTGACTCAGATGCTGTGGGTGAACCTCATAATGGACACATTTGCCGCCCTTGCCCTCGCTTCGCTGCCGCCATCACATATAGTGATGATGGACAAGCCGAGAAATGTGAAAGACAGCATCTTCTCAAAGGAGATGATAAGGATGGTGTTTGGCGTAGGAGGTGCGTTTGCTTTGATTCTGCTTGTGCTGCTTTATTTTTTTGAACATCGTGAAGTGAACGACTCTGTGTTGGACTTGCTCCATATGCTCCATAGGCCAGGGAAGCCGCAGGCTAGCTTGCCTCCATACGAACTTTCATTGTTCTTCACTATCTTTGTGACAATGCAGTTTTGGAATATGTTTAATATAAAGGCTTTCATGGGAGGCCATCAGTCGGCTTTCAAAGGCATCAGCCAATGCAAGGGCTTTGTCTTGATTGCTTGTGTGATATTCTTCGGCCATATACTGATAGTGAATTTCGGAGACAAAATGTTTAATGTAAAGCCAATAAAGCTATGTGACTGGTTGATAATATTTGCTGCCACATCGCCTGTGCTTATTGTCGGCGAGGTGATTCGTTTTGTAAAGCGCAGCATAAGAAGGGGCAGTTGAGGCTTTGTCCTGTATGATTCATGCTGGACAGCCTCTGTGGTAATGGTGAACAACTACTTGTTATGGAATATATGAGTCAGGAATGCTACGACAAGCTCGTGGCAGAATTGAAAGAGCTGTTGGAGGTGGAACTTCCAAGAGTAAAGAATGAACTTGTCGAGGCGCGTGAGAAAGGCGATCTCAGCGAGAATTTTGAATATCATGCAGCTAAGCGTTCGCATGGCAAGCTTTTGGGAAAGATACGATTCAAGCAGAAAGTGCTGAAGTTTGCCAGGGTGCTTGACACGTCAACTCTTGGCTGTGATGCTGTGGGCTTGTTTCGTAAAGTGGAATTTACGAATCTAAACAATAATGCAAAGATGACATATACCATAGTTAACCCGCATGAGGCCGACCTCAAGGAGGGAAAGATATCAATTAAATCGCCAATAGCAGAAGCTTTGGTGGGCAAGGCTGTTGGCGATGTCGTTGAAGTTCAAGTGCCTGCAGGGGTGCTTAGACTTCGGATAGATGGCATAACGGTGTGAGATGCGTCTTTCGCATATGTCGTTGAATATGAAAGGGGGAAGATGTTAAGTAATCAAATTATTGTCCAGATTAGTGTCAGTACAAAATTATTTTCATAATCAAGATGAATGTAAAAATAATTTTGACCACTTACTTATTTGTCAATGACATATAACTCTACGGGTACAACGCCGTCAGATATCATGTCGAGTTCGGATGCCGCCCGATTGCTTAAATCAACAATCAAACCTTTACCGAAAGGACCCCTGTCTCTGACTATCACGATGACAGATTTGTTGTTTTTCTTGTTTACAACTTTCAGCTTAGTGCCAAACGGCAGTTTCTTATGGGCGCAGAATAACTGCGTCTTGTCATATCTTGTGCCGTCTGCCATCAGTCGTCCATGTGTTCTTGAAGAGTAATAAGTACCTTTGCCCGTTTCGTATGGCTTCTTCTCATCAAGAAGTTTGTCTTCATAACTTTTGTAAGGACAGTAATGAATGGAAGCATCAGCTCTTAAGAATGATATGCTGTCACCTCCTGACGCAATTGATGCCCACCCTTTAGGGTATGTAGATGCTTGAAGAATCTCCTTATGCCATGGCGCATCCTGAAAGTACGTTGAGTCATTACTTATGGTTTGTGCCATGCACGAGACGTACGAGAAGAAAGCACACATTATTAATAAAAGATATGTCGCTCTTTGGTTTTGTCGCATTTGGTATGTTTTTGGGTTAAACTCCATAAGGGTGGAGCGTGAAATCAAGTCTCCAAGACTTGTATGTAAAGTGTTGTTTCGACAACAAGAATTGTTGCAAATTAAGTGCTTATTTTTCAACTCTCCAAATTTTTTCAATATTTTTTACTTTAAAAGCTCTTTTTTGTGATTATTTATAAAAAAAAGCCTTGATAATTTTGTCATGTATGGAAAATGTACTACCTTTGCACTCGCAAACGAGAAACATACATAACTCGTTAAAGATAACACATCGCGGGGTGGAGCAGTTGGTAGCTCGCCAGGCTCATAACCTGGAGGTCGTTCGTTCGAGTCGAGCCCCCGCAACTAGTTCAAAAGAAGTTCTATTTTCTTAGGACTTCTTTTTTTCTAAAAAGGCTGCCGAAATGGTGGAATGGTAGACACGAGGGACTTAAAATCCCTTGGGCATTGCGCCCGTGCGGGTTCGAGCCCCGCTTTCGGTACGGATATATCGGTGTGACT
>JAKSLL010000153.1 GCA_024401215.1 Bacteroidaceae bacterium | reverse complement strand
TCTCAATAGGTTGGATGCGGAACTTGCGGCTGAACTCCTTGAGCAGTTTGAAGAATAGCCAATATTCATAAAGACGAGCCACATTTTTCTGACCTGCACGATACACATCTTCGCCACCTTCCCAAGTCAGTTTCGCAGCCATGTCGAACATCAGCCACTTCTGCAATATCTCGCGATAACCCGCACGCTTCTGCAAGGTAGGGCTTCCCAACGGCATTGTGGTCAAGTTACCTAATCTGCGGAAAAGTGGATGGGCAAGGTACTGAAAAAGTTGCTGGCAAACCTCATCGGCTTCATGTTTGAGTCGTTCCTGTGCATGCTGATTGCTACGAATAGAGAGGCAGAAACCAAGGAAGGAATTGAGCACAAACTTCACAAAGCGGTTCTCTGCCACATCGGTTGTGTCATGTCTTGATTGTACACGAATGACCTCAGGAACGGAATCCATTATCTCACGAAGAGGGTCACCATCAAGGAGCTTCATTCGGCGGTTAGAAGTCGCCATCTGCCTCAATCCATGATAGCCTAATCTGCGCACGCTTTGCGTAGGTCGTTCTTCTTCCACATCTTCCCATTTCACAATAGGTTGCGTCTCTATCTGCGTAATGGCATCCTCGAACGATTCGCTTTCCACCAATGACTTTACGAATGCAAAACGCTCGTACTGGGTTTGTGGGTCAGCATCTTTGTCGATGGTGTAGTTCTGTGTCACAGGGCTACTCTGCTGCATGAGGAGTTCGGTACAATACTCCGTGATGTCCTCCATCATCTTGCGGTAGTCATCCTCGTAACCGATCTTTGTGGAACGTATTTCAAGAATGAGTTTGCCTTGGGTTTCGTTGTTCTCCTTCGAGTTGATGTTGGCAGAGAATGTACCCACAAAGTTACCTGTCGTAATCTCTCCGTTTGAAACGCCCGAACGTGATGGGTAGCACTTGATAATCTGTGAATCACCATCAATGTAGAAGTCAGCATCGCTCAACTCGAAGTAGTACCGCTTGCCCTCAATGAGCTGAAAGGGCACACAGCTTGCCTTCTCATCCACAAAGATGTCTTCATCCTTGTTGGGCGAGAGGTAAAGCGTGACCTGGCGGTTACGTTTGAGCTTTATGTTGACTTCGTAGGTTTTCATCTTTTTATGTTAAGCAAGTGGGCTTTTCGTTAATACGTTTCTGTGTTCATGTTAAGCAAGTGGGCTTTCTGTTAACACGTTTACGCGTTCATGTTAATGAAAAGGTTTACTAACTTTATGTTGACTTCGTAGGTTCTCATAGAAAAGAATGTTAATACCTATAGCTTATGCTGTCAAGCATTGCGACTTGGAATCGTTTAACATTTCGTTCAAAGATACTAGGTTGCGAAAGGGACTCTTTGAACCATATGGAATTGTAAATTGGAGTGAGTATCTCATCCCAATATCTATCCAGGGTGAAGTGTGACTGCTTAATATTCAGCAAGCGACTTAGTTCTTTCTTATTTTTTGAATTAATGCACAAGAACAGGTCTGGACGCTTAATAGCAAGTAATCTTGTGGCACATGCTATAGGGTTTGTCCAATCCTTAAAAACTTCGCAATATTTTTCAAACTGTTCCTTTGATACTTTCCCCTTTAGAGGAATTTTGTCCAATGCCTTACCAATCTTAACATTTTCATTTATCGCATGCATAAAGGTTCCTGCTCCTTTCATGCTTCCAAACATACGCCAATCTATACCGGTGTTGATCGTATCGTCTAAATCAACAATGAAACCTGCCAATGCTTTCTTGACGTCTGATGGCAGATTATCAAATGGTTTTCCCATAGAAAAGTACGTTTGTGCCTTTTCTAACATTTGCAAGCGATATTCGTAATTTACAATGTCTGAAGTAGATATATTTCCAATATACTCATCCCATGTCATAACTTCAAGAATACTTGGAACGGTCTTTTGCTGTAGGAAATGGCCTAAACTCTTTTGTTTTCTTTGTTGGTATGATTGCGTGTGTCTGTAGGTGTCTAGTTGATCTTGTGTGAAGTAACCTGCATTATCCCATAGGTTTGAGATAAACGAATGTAATTCATTAAAAGTTACTCCTTTGTCATAATTATCAATAATTATATTTGCCTCTTCGTTATGATGAAAGCCGGATAGGGTGAAATTTGAGCTTCCTACAATAGCACACCAATCATTAGAAGTGTTATAAAATAGGTAAACCTTAGCATGAAATGTCCCATCACTTTGCATGTAGAACCTAACATCCTCATTATCCATAAACTTCTCGATAAATGCTGGAGACGTTTGGTAGAAATGAAGTCCTACTACTATCTTATCTATTTTCTTCTCGTTTTTGCACAGACATTGTGCAAGATCAAAACCATGTGGATCGCCAGCCCATGCTACCGACCACATGTAATGATTGTATTTAGAGCATAGCTTCTTGAATATGCTCACTAAGTTATTGTTGTCACTAATGAATTGCATATTAAGAAACTTTTATGCTTCAGCAAAACTTGTAAATCCATTATCTTGCGCAATCTGGAACATGCGCCAAATCTTCTCTGCCGTAAGTGGATACTTGAAAGCATCAAGTGAAGGCATTGCATTAAGCGTATCTATCTCAACGGCATCTGCCTTATAGCACAATTGCCACAAAGCCGTAAGCACAGGAGAAATCTTTTTGCGTGAACCATGAATCTTCGGAAGCAACTTCTGCACCATGGCAGCATCAATAGCCTCCTCATCGCTCATATCAGTAAAGCACTTACAGATAGTGATGAAGCGCGACATTTCATGTGCCGTACGATAGCCAAACTCCTTCTGTATCTTGCTCAACGTATCAAACATACTGATGAGCGTTGTCTTCATTTCTGTACTCAGCGAACCGCAGAAATCTTTCGATGCAGTTGCCACAAAGTCAGCAGCACGTTCTGCACGATTCTCTATCTTTGCAATCTTTCCTGTTCCGTCCAAATACTCCAGCATCTGTTCTTTGTTTATGCGGAACTCAATCACGTTCGCTCTGTCAAGCACCTTTGGTGAGAACATGTAGGTTGTCTCATCAACATTTATGTACCGATGATAAAGAGGTTCTTAGGCAAGGTAATCGTAGCAGGAACTTTACTTTTTTCACTTCCTGTCCAAAGTGGAATTTCTTCGCCCGATTCCATAGCCGAAAGGAAATCTGCAAAATATCGCTCCACATAGCTCATATTCATCTCATCGAGTACAAGGAAGTAAGGCTTGTTTTGGTTCTCTGGCTTGGAAGCTTCGATAATCAATTGCAAAGCTCCATTGTCAGGCAAAACGTATTCACCTGGGCGCAAAGCATTGGGATAGCCCAGTAATTGCTCCCTGTTCGTCCAATCAGCACCAACAGGAATCAGCTTGTACTGGCTCTTATCCTCGCAAATGAGTTTGGGAAACGCCATCGCTAACTGCGTCTTACCTGAACCAGTCAAACCACTCAGTATGACGAAAGGCTTGGTGAGGAGCGAACAAAGGTATCGCTGAACAAATTTAGGGTCAAAGATAAGACCTGTTGCAGAAATAGTGTCGATGACAACTTTGGTATCAAAAGGCAACTGTTCTTTTATCTTAGAATTTGACAATTTTGCTTTGTTATTCTTTTGGTTATTGTCTATAGTTTCATTATCATCCTTTTCAGATTCGTCTTCATTTGGATTGCTATGTAAATCATACATATAGAAGCAATCTCTTTCTTTCCCATTGTGAGTAATTGAATTTTTCTCGATTATATAGTCAGAAGAGAATATTTCGTTAAATTTGGATATGAATCTATCAAATTGCCCACCTTCAATCTCTTTATACAAATAGTATCTATTGCCATTATATACGAATTCCGTTGATATATCTACATTACTATCTCGAGTCTCTTTATTAGAATCTATAGCAAAACTACAAGATGCCAAGGAAATTAGTTTTCCAGGAGTAATTTGACATTGATCCAATAATTCACTTAGTTGATCAACAGATTTCAGGTGTTTTATGACCGCAGCAACCATTCCTGGTATTCCTTGCCTAGATACTCCTTTAATTATAGGTCCAATCACTCTAATTTTACTCATATTCAATACTATTTGAATAACAATCACTAATAATTTATGCTACCATCGAAGAACAAAATGAGTTCTTCACAGTTTCTTTCTCCGCTTCATTGGCAACCTCCACTAGGTCACCGAAAGCCTGAAAGACCACCTCATTCTTCTCTACATACTCGCGGAGCGTATCCTTTGCTATTGTATTTTGCATGCATACTTTGTTTTATTATCCACAAAGTTACATCATTATTTCAAAATAATCAGAGATTATCGAGATAAAAAATCAAATTGCGTGAAATCAGGCTGGTGAGGGTAGTTGTTTGTGTGTGCTTTTTTATGAAGAAACTGCATCGTCGAGCGGGATAGATGGAAGGGAAGCGGTGAGATGAACTGAAATGGGGAAGAAGGGGAAAATGTCGCTTTTCGCTTTCTGCTGACTTCGTAGGTCATTTATTTTCTTCTTTGGAAATACGTCGTTCAATTTCTCTTCAAGTTCTTCAGCGTCGGAATCATGCCTTCAACCTTTGTCGGGTATAGCTTCTCCAACTCAAACTCTGAGATGCCGATGGGTTGGCTGCTGCCATCGTGCCAGCACTTGCACTCGTAGGATTGTAAACAGCAGTTGTAGAATTGCTGTTTGTCCTTAAGACCTTCTATGATAAGTTCACATTTCATAAGTAGACAGAAACATTTTCTGTAATATCTTGTAACCATTTTAAGCTATCATTGACGGACATTTTGACAGACATTTTGACTGCCATTTATAGCAGTTCAAGCATCTTGAGTCCTTTGTCTGTCAGCAGATATTTTTGCTTAGGATGTCGAGGGCTATCAGGGTAAAGCATCTTAACCAAGCCTTGCTCCATGGCAGGATTTATGTAAAGTTGCTCCAGCGTTTCGCGCGACTTGCATGGTAACTTGCCTAATGATATAATCTGTTTTTTACTCCATTGGTTGTGAGATAGGCTGATTATCAGCATCCTAACTTGACTAGTTAAGTCCTGGGCAAGTTTAGGCAAGTCATCGTTTAAGTCATTACCTTCCGCGCTAAGAGGAGACCTCCAGAACACTATTTTCACCGATCCGTTCTCAGCCTCCCACTCAGGTTCTGCCACATTCTGCGCTCGGCAGAGGTCAATCATTCGCTTGGCACCTGAACCCCACTGCTCAAGGAAAGTGGTAAGGTAAAGCACACGGGCAATCTTCTTGTTGTAGGGGTATGAATCGTGTTTCTGCTTGATGGTGTCGGCTGTAATTTGCGGAGGGAAGTTGCCTGGATTGACAATCTCCACACGGTCATCATAGATGCCGATGCTGACGCTGCCATTGGTGCGCTCGTACTGACGATGGCAAAGGGCATTTGTCAACGCTTCGCGCAGAGCCTCAACAGGTATTTCGAGTTTCTCTTCGCGCAGCAAGCCCTTCACCTCTCCACCCAGACGGAGGTTGCGGAAGAGGAAGTTCATGCCTGCCTCATGGAGGTCGAAGAAGTTGCCATACGCCTGTTTGTTGTCAATGAACACCATCTTGTCCTTGCCTCGGAAGAATCCCATGCGCAGTTCAAGTTCTGGGTAATCGCTGGTATCCTTGGCAAAGAGCATAACGGTAGCATTGGTAGGTTTGCCATCAACGAGGAGATTCATCTTGCTCAGCACGTCCTCTACGGGTTCTGCCTCTGCTCCGG
>JAKSLL010000152.1 GCA_024401215.1 Bacteroidaceae bacterium | reverse complement strand
GCGGTTTTTAGCCGTTTTGACGCATTTTCTTGGGTACAAAGGTACAAAAAAATCGTCTTATCCAAGCGGAAAAGACGATTTATTTTCGGGGAAATCCCTATTTTTTGTGTTTTTTTGACTTTGACTTTGATGTAACCTGTACTTTTTGGCCATAATGGCCCTTAAATGGAAGTGCTATTTACTCCCCTCTCATTATGGAGAGGGGTTGGGGGTGAGGCCTATTCCGCAGGAACGTGATAGCGGTCGCCGTAGTTTGCGATGGCTTTCTTTGTTTCCTCTGAATATCCAGGGCGGTCAACAGGCACAATCCAACCGTGCTTTGTGCGCTTGTAGGTGCCGTTTTCCTCCTTCTTTACAGCCATGTCGTTGTACTTCACGATGATTTTCTCGGCAAGTTTCTTCCAAGCAACCATCATCTCGTCAGCCTTTTGGCAAGAATAGTTTGTGATGAACTCTACGCCATTATCATGATTGCTGTTGAGACGTTCCATAGCCTTGGCCTGGAACTTTGGCATATCTTGTGCGAGACTATTGTCGATGGAGTCGCGAACAGCCTTGAGTTCAGGGAAGAGCATTGAGTAGCGAGGGTAAACCATGTTGCTAACCCAGTTGCAAACCCAGAAAGCGTTGTCCATAGAGAATGTGGCATCGTCGGCATCAGGAGTGTTGTAAGGCTTTGGTGCTTTTGTGATACAGCCGAAGAGCGGTGTGTAAGCAACCATGTTGCCGTCGTCATTACCCCACCAAAGAAGGCTACCGATTTCGCGAGGAAGGTCGGCACGGAGCTCTGAGATGATAGAGAATGAAGCCTGCTGCGTAGAGATAGGACGCTCGTTGAAGAGTTTCTGACCGTTGTGTTCGAAATAGAGTGGAGTAGGGCGGTAAGGCATGTCGTAGATGCCCTTGCCTGGGTCGCCGTTTGCTACATCAATAGCGAAAGGAGTGTTCTCGAAATGGTCGCGCATGTCTGCCTGAATGTCCTGGAGAGAAACCTTATGGTCAGGGATGAACCAGAGTGGCATTGGCTCTGCGTCCTTCTGTTTGCCTTCTGCCCAAGGGAACCATTTGTCCATGCCTTTTACATGATGGTTGAAGAAAGACCAAACACGAGCGTCACAGATGCGACGAGCAGAGAAATCGGCTGGAGCGTATGTGTCGGCAAAGCTGAACTCTGCATCTTTTCCGTCAAACCAACCCATCTTGCGAGCGAACTTTATGCACTCCTTCGACATCATCACATTCTCCTTGTCCTTCAGATTCACCTGACGAATGCGAGCCTGGTTTGCGTGACCAGAGATAGCATCGTCCGGAATGCGCTGGGCAACCCAAACGACCTTCTTGCTGCCATGGCCTTGGCTTATCATCTCGAGAATCCAAGCTTCGTCGGCATCGCATACGGAGAATGACTCGCCTTCAGAAGCGTAGCCGTAGGTTTCTGCGAGAGTTGTCATGACCTTGATTGCCTCGCGAGCAGTCTTTGCACGCATAAGACCAAGGTACATCAGCGAACCGTAGTCGATGAGTCCGCAAGAGTCGAGTTCCACTTCGTGACGACCGCCGAAAGTGGTCTCCATGATAGACACCTTGTGCTCGTTGATATGACCTACAACATTGTAAGTTTCAGCCACTTCCGGAATGCTTCCGCGGTGTTCGTTTGAGTCGTAGTCGTAGATTTCGTACATGTCGCCAGGCTGATGCTTTGCAGCTGGGATGAAGTTGAGCTGTGCGAAATGACCGTAGCTGTCAGCGCTGTAGGTACACATTACAGCGCCTGTAGTGCTCGCCTTCTTGCCCACGATGAGGTTTGTGCAGGCAAGAGCAGAGGTGGCAGCCATGAAGATGAAGAGGCTTGCCAGAGAGAGTATTTTATTCATTTTGGTTTGTTTTTGACTGCAAAATTAACATTTTTTCTTTGAAACAGAAAAGAAAAAGGTCATTTTCTTGCATTCCTTGCACAATGAATAACCCCTTTTCGCGTTTCCTTGCATAGGAAGGAAAGTTGTCATCCACGGTGGGAAAGTTTTCCTTCCTATGCAAGGAAAGTTTTCCTGGGCTAAAAAAAGGGTCGGGAAAGTTTTATATCATTTTCTTCATACGAAGCCATTCGACGAAGAACAGGTCGTACGTGCTATAAACACCTTTATCCTGAGTAATGAAATCTTTGTCCAATAATCCTTTTGCGGCAGAAAGAACAGAACTAGAGGATATGAGACGATATTTACGCACGAATTGTCCTCCAGATATACTTGCCGCTTGTCCTTCTGCAGATATTGCCAAGAAAAGATTACGTTGCTTTTCAGGCATCTGGCTCAGGATGGTCTCATACGCATCAGAAGCAAGGTTTAAGAGGGTATCAACAGCTGTGTCTATCATATCTACGGTGCATCTTGCCCCTTCTGGCGTTAAAGAGAAGAGTATATTCATAACCTTCTGAAGATACATAGTAGTACTGTTGAAACGCTTATAAATAACGTCAACAACGCTATCATCCAACTGCTTGCCAGCAGCAAGAAACTTATCCTTGCAGAACTCAAGATATTTTGCTTGCTCTATTGCATGCAGATTAATTATCGTCACCGATTGATAGAACGGGCGACTCGGAGTCACAAACATTCCGCTCATTAGGTGACGGTGAGAACCAGAGAATATGAAGTTGGCATTGCTGCAACGCTGAATGTGCGTCCTCAATGCAGCTTCCACCTTCTCCCCATCAGGATATTTCAGAATCTGCTGAAACTCATCTATGGCTACTATGCAAGGTTTATCTGCATTCTGAAGATAGATAAATATCTCGCTCAATGTTATTGCAGGATTCACGATATTGCCTATTCCCAATCCCCAAACAGGATTGCCATTGATGTCAAAGCTTATTTCCGAACGTACTGAAGACAGGACTTTCAAGAAGCCTTCCCATACGGCACGTCCCTTTGTGCGCAGTGTTTCAAGCACAGCCTTACCAAGCATATTGATGAAGTCGTTCAGTGAACCTGTGGAATAGATATCCACCTCAAACGTATAGTAATCTTCCTTTATCTCTGACTGATTCAAACAGTGGCGGATAAGGTCTGTCTTTCCCATACGTCTTGGTGAAATCAAAGCAACATTGTTCTGGTTTGTCAACAATCTTACTATGGTTTCCGTCTCATTCACTCTGTCGCAGAAATACTCTGCACCAGCATACCCATTGGTTATAAAAGGATTGCGATTCATCTGAACATCAATATGTTATATTAATCATTATTTTATAATCATCATAAAATGATGATGCAAAAGTACATATATTAAATGTAATATGCAAGAAAAAGACTAAAAAAGTGCGGAACAAAGGAGGGAGTGAACGTTTTACCGTCAACACCGTCAATAATTCCACGCTGTTACATATAACAAATCTGGCGCAAATCCTGACATGTATGATGATGTCGAGATTCGCGCCAGATTGTCTTTTGGGTGGACTGTTGTACAGATTTCTTCGGCATGAAAGATATGTTTCGAAGGTTATGCTAATTGTTCATGCGCAGCCTTTGGGAGGGTCGTTGTCTCAACGACCAATCCGCCTTAGCGGATATAGTAAATCACAGAGCGAAGGGGTACTACTTCCAGAGATTTACATGTGATTTCTCCTTCTAACCCAAGACCATAAAACCCTATAACCTATCAAATTGAAGCTTGCGAAACTTGAGTTATCTGAAATATTTACATTAAATCATTTGGTAGAAATGGAAAAAAAGGTAACTTTGCACATGTATAATGACAATAATCAAAAGAATTCGGAATTCTAAATATATGAAGATCGATAAAGAATATCCTGCAACACACTCCATGTCAACAGCATGGTATGTGGTTGATGACGAGGGAAACGTTGGAATCATGGATTACAACGAAAATGGTCCTGTGCCATGGGGCGTGGAAGAAACGAGTTGTGAAGATCTGGCATTTGGTCATTGGGAGGATTATGAAAGTAAAATTGTCAGATTTAACCTGACGAATGAGCAAATTTTAGATTTACTGAAAACGCCACATAAACCTTCTGATGAGAAGATGTGGTATGAATGTGCCGTGCGTATTAACAAAGAAAAGAAAGGACGTTTCTTGGAATTATGCAACAAAGAAGATATAGACTCCCATAAACCTTTCTGTTTGTCTGAAGAGATGGGATTATACAAGTTTGATGCCTTTGAATGTGCTCACGATGACAATTGCAATGAAATACCGGTAAACGGTACTCTGAAGACAATGCTTGATGAGCAGATTATTATTGAAGTCTATGGACTACAATTACTTGAAATGTACGATCAATATAAAGATGACGAGGTCATTTTTGAGAAAAAATTCGACAACTCACCTTTTTATATGTTTGCCCAGCCATATTGGACAGAATTTCTGCCTAGAAAAATGCATCAACCAGAACATCCAGTGAAACTGGAGCAGATCCCAGAACAGTTCAGGCACAGACTACACAAGATTCCTGGTAGTTTCATGAGTATGGATACGTTTCAAATTGCTCAATACTACCCTTGTGAAATGTATGGTTATGAGGATTCTACATATATCGTAAATGGGTGTGTTTATCAGCTGTCCCCCCTTCCTGACGGAACAGAAATATACACCAAGGTTGGAATGTGTCATATCCCTTTCTACAATTATTGTTCGGAAAAGGAAAAATTTCACTGCGAGCATAAATGTACCACACAATGTTGTCAAATATTTGACTTGTATATCACTGACAGACCAACAGTTTTGATAATATTTGATCCAAGGGAAAAAACGGTTTATAATTGGCAAGTAGAGACAAACATGATCTTTCAAAACTCATTCGTCACACCGTATATTTCCAGATTGCCATATAGGATAAATAACAACAACTATGCATTTCAGGATGAAATCATAAAATATGTCAATCAAGAATTTTTGTCAAAAGTATTTGAAGGTTCTAGGGGATATATAGAAAACATTATAAATGATATCAACCCTCAGGTTATTCTTGTAACGGACATGGCTTCGGAAATAATAAAGGATGTTTATAAGCCTTCAGACAAAAGTATAAACGTTAATGGAGTTGAATATCCGTTCTATTCTTTGTCAGAATTGCCCCAAAACTCAGCTATCATTGATGAACTGGCTCGAATGCCATTCAGAGGCAAACATCACCCACACTTGATCTCTAAAGAAGAAATGGACTCTCTTATAAGGAATGGTACCGCAAAAGCATATAAAACCTTAATATGATAGAGCTATTATCCATAGATTTAAGCAACTACTGCACCAAGCAATGCAGCTTCTGCTATAATCATAGTCACAAGGAAGGTAATACATTGTGGCAAACTGACGAGGTCATTTGTTTTGCAAGTGATTGTATATCTCATGGCATAAAGGCTGTGTCATTGGGAGGTGGTGAACCTTTTGAGTACGATGGAATTTTTGACATAATAGATGCTCTGTACCCAAAGTGTTATTTGTCAATAACGACGAACGGATTACCGTTGGAAAATGCAGATGTATGGCAAAAGCTTACAGAGTACAAACCTGACAAAGTGCATGTCACTATTCACCATCCCGAAAACATTCAAGAGGTTAAGCGAGTCATAAAAATCGTTGAACGATTGGGAAAGATTGGCATTAAGCCAGGCATAAATCTTCTTGTTGGAAAGGACAAAGTAAATGAAGCAAGATGTGTTTATGAAAGCGTAATGAAGATTCTTACTCCAGAACAAGTCATATTGATTCCACAAAGATTCAGTAATACTCCAACGGCGAAAGAA
>JAKSLL010000151.1 GCA_024401215.1 Bacteroidaceae bacterium | reverse complement strand
GCAAGACGGTGAAAGTGAACATTAAGTAAGGCGAACAACCCTCAATAAACTAAAGAAAAAATGGAAAAGAAGACATACATCACGCCCCAGCAGCGCATCATTGAACTGGACAACAACGACCACCTGTTGCAGGATAGTAACCTGGGCATCGGTTCGGGCGGTGGTCCTGGTTCCAGCGCCGCCAAGGAAAACGTCTGGGACTGGAACTGGGACGAGGAGTGGTAAGCATCTCTCCCCCCCGGACAAGCTAATCGCAAGGGCTGCAAACTGCATGCAGGTTCGCACGAAAGGAATAGCGTTAGTCGGCATAGCCGGAGCGCGTCAATGATTCCTGAGTGCAAGTCGAACATGCTGCTTGCAGCCCTTAATTTTAACAAACCTACGAAATCAATCTGTGAATATCTGTGTCATCTGTGGGAGCATTTTTTTTCTTTGCCCACAGATTGCACAGATTAACACAGATTCTTTTTTCATGTGTCTTGTCGTTTCTTTCTCTACGATTCTGCCATATTCATGCTGTCTTTTTTATTTGCTGGCAAACAAAAAAATGTGTTATTTTTGGCTATTTGGATACATTTTTGTAACTTTGTAGCCAAAAATAACATTTGGTTTATGAAACTGATTGGACGTAAACAAGAACAGGAAGAACTGAAGCGGCTGACGGAAAGCGAGCAGCCGGAGTTCGTGGCAATATATGGCAGACGACGTGTAGGGAAGACATTCCTCGTCCGTTCGTTCTTCCATGACAACTTTACTTTTTATACTACCGGTATAGCTCGTGGAACACGTAAGGAACAACTGCGACATTTCTCTGAGGCATTACGTGAGCAATGTGCTTCGCTGCCCGAAACAGAAGCTGAAGATTGGTTTGAGGTGTTCAAGAGGCTGCGCACCCTTATCAGTAAGTCTCGTCAGCGTAGGAAGGTTGTGTTTCTGGACGAACTTCCATGGATGGACACCCAGAAATCAGAATTTGTAAAAGCTTTAGATTTGTTTTGGAACGAATGGGGAAGCACGCGAAACGATCTCTTGCTGATTGTGTGCGGTAGTGCTGCATCATGGATGGTGAAGAACATCATCAAGAACCGAGGTGGATTACATAACAGGTTGACTTGTAAGCTGCGTTTGAACCCGTTCAATCTGAATGAGACAAGCCAGTTCTTGCAAGCTAAAGGCATTAATTGGTTGGATGAGACCATTGCGGAATGCTACATGGTGATGGGCGGTATTCCATACTACTTGATGCAACTCGACAAGACATATAGTCTGGCACAGAATGTTGACAGGATGTTCTTCCGTGAAAATGCGCTATTAGCTGACGAGGCAGACAACTTGTATAAATCACTGTTCAAGAAATCGGAGAACTACGTGCGAATCGTGGAGGCATTGGTAGATAAACGTAGCGGGTTGACGAGACAGGATATTGTTGATGCTACAGGGCTGAGCAATGGTGGTGGCCTAACACGCATGCTGAAGGAATTGACGGAATGTGGATTTATTCGTGTTTACGAACCATTATTTCAAAGAGAGAAACTATACCAACTGTGCGACTTCTATACATTATTCTATTATATGTTCGTCAAGAAGCAGAAAGGGTATGATGAAAATATGTGGATGCACATACAAGGAAAACCGGCATACTCAACCTGGCTTGGATTGAGTTTCGAGAGACTTTGCTTTGCTCACGCTGCTCAGATACGCAGAGCTCTGCGATTAGACAGCATCGCGACCAAGACCTATTCACTTTTTACGGAGAAGGCACAGATGGACATGGTGATTGAACGAGCTGATGGTATAGTAAATATCTGTGAGTTGAAATACACCCAGCAACAGTATGCACTGGATAAGGCTGAGGCAGAAAAGATGACCAGGCGCATGGATTCATTACGCGTATTGAATCGCAAGCGACAGAATGTACAATGCATTTTGGTCACCAAGCAAGAAGCAAAGCAGAACAGCTATTACAATGCCATGATAACCAACAACATAACTTTAAGCGAATTAATGAAGTGACATGCTGTTTTTGGCTATAACGTCACAAAAATGTCACAGAATAGCCAGAAAAGAAAGAGATGATGACAACAGCATCCGGGTAGATTAAACATCTGCATCTCTGAAAACAAATAACTCTAAGCAAGGGCTGCAAACTGCATGCAGGTTCGCACGAAAGGAATAGCGTTAGTCGGCATAGCCGGAGCGCGTCAATGATTCCTGAGTGCAAGTCGAACATGCTGCTTGCAGCCTTTGATGTTATCGGTCACACCGACAATCCCCCTTTTTGACATTGCGTCAACCTGGTATGCCCTAGTTGACGTTTTTTTGTTGAGGGGGGTACAAAAGAAGCATCCCGTGGGGGATGCTGCATGGTGAGGAGGAGCATGGGGGTGGTGGATGATTAGGGATTAGATATTTGCGAATTCTGCCTTAATGTCATTGACAATATATGTGTCTGACATTAGCTGATATCCGTATTTGGGATCATGCAACTGATGTCCTACGGTAGAGTTGTAGAAGATAAGCATGGCTCGCTTTGAGGAAATGTGAAGTTCCTCTGAGAGCTGCATGATGATGCGCGTTATCTTGCGATATAGCTGATAGTCTTTCATTTTTACCAGTGTTATAGTATTATGGATTCCTGGAAAGTCAGGTATTGGTCAATGATGAGTTGGTTGCTGATGCAAACCTGATGTTTGAGTTCTTCTTTAACGAGTTTGCCCAAAGCCATCACTGCAGGCATGGAACCATCCACGTATGCATCTACTGTAGAGATGACACTATCGTTGGCAATTCCACCTTCTATCCAATCAAGACCAGCCCATGGTTGCTTGCCCTTACGGCTGGCTGCTATGAAATCCAGCCACTCGATGTTATATTCGGGGAACACCAGATGGTGGAAGTCTGTGCCGGCAAGAAAACGCTCAACGTCAAAGCGATAGATGTTCAGTACCGCCTTGAGCCCCTTCTTACGTCCAGCTTTGGTATTCGCCCAATTGATGGCCTGCTGCTTATCGTTGGTGAGATAGAAACCAGGTCCGAAATCAAGTTCAGGACGACCTACATGCGTGAGCGGTTCACGTACTTCGGTAGTAGCTCCATGATAGAGTATGTGATTGTCGTTACTGATCATGTTCGTAGTTGTAGAGTGTTTCGATGATGTCGTCTGCCACATAGTCGGCACTCTGGGTGTGCAGCGTATCATAGAACTTGAAAAGGCGACCTTCGATGAGTCCTTGCTCCTCAAGCCGCCTGGTGAGTTCTGCTGGAGAGATGTTCATCTTGCGTGCAGCCGTTTCAATGGCTATGACGCAGAATTGCATCACATCACTTTCGTGGGTTCGTGGTGTTCCTTCCATCTTATCGGTGTATAATTTTTATCGTTTGCATGAGTGCCGCGTTTTGTCATTCGCGGTCTTCTGACCGCAAAGTTAAGTCTTTTGCACGATATGTCCAAACATTTTGGGCGTTTTGTGCGCTGCAAGTGTTTCCTGAGGGTGCTTCGCGAGACAAAGAAATTCAGAATTATCTTTACAATTCGGTTATTTTGGTGCGATTTTGCAAATTATTGATAATTAGCGTGTTGAGAATCGCGACCGAGTCGTTGAAAATTACCGCTGCAGTATTTTCAAAATCCCGCTGCGGAAATTTTAAAATCCCGCTGCGGTATTTTCTAAAAGGCGCTGCGGTAATTTTTGGAAGTGCGAAAAAGGTTTACAAAAGGAAAGAAGACGAGGACCCCCTTCCCCGCCCTTGCCCACCGAAGAGCAGGGCACTGCTCTCCCCTCACTTCGGGACGTGGCAACATTTAGTTGCCACTCACAAGTGCCCTCGTTCGCCCATAATGGGGAGGAGCGCTACCGCGAAGGGTGGATGCAAAGAGAGGGAACCACGCCACTGTTTGCGTGATTCCCTCTCAGGGTTATGCTATTTGTTCAAAGATGACTAATACACATTCGCATCCATCACCGCGCGGACTGAGAAGCCGGCCCTGCGCACGCCGCCCGTCACTTCCTTTGTTACTAAGGCCAGATTGTATGCTACATCGTCGAAGTGATAAGGCGTAGAAGACCAGTAGTATGCAATTTTGCCATCGGAGTAGATAGTGCCGTTGTTGTTGTGGCCGCAGTAGCCAGCAGCAGGAAGGAAAATACTGTTAGCGTTATAGGGCTTTACCTTGCCAGTAAATCTGTAACCGGACACGCCATTGACCGACGTATACTCAACATTGCAGTTGGCAAGAAGTGCCTCAAGCTCTGCCTTTGTCGGCATACGCCATGGGCTGCCCCAAAGTCTGGTTGCAATGTCGTTGTCGCCAGTAAGTTGTACCATTCCGTCGTTGTATGTAGTTGGGCTAGGCAAGTGTACAATACTATGGGTTCCACCCCATGTATAGTATCCACCTGCATCTTCTGGTGCGAGATGTTCAGAACCTACGTTACACTCTGCGAACTTAGGACCATCTGCCCAGAGCTGCACCCATTTTATTCCATAGTAAACACCACCAACATTCGTCAGGTGACTTCCGGTGGTTATAAGATAGTCCAGTTTGTAAACCTTGCCTGCCTGGAACTGAGTATCATCTTTCGAGGCAAATTCAAAGCTGCCGACCATCACTTTATATGTGTATTGATGATCGGTCGAAGTTTGAATTGGCAGATAGGCCTTTCCTTTTGCTGGAATGGTTATCTTGGCACCGCCCGTGCTTGCGGAGACATTTTGAAACATAGCCTTGCCATCCTTGATTTCAACTCTTGATCCAGTTACATATTTATCTTCTGAACCATTATTCATGACCAGTTTTACATCAATCGGATAGCTTATGCTGTTGTGCAAGCAGACAAATGCCAAATCATTGACCAACTGCATATTGGTAGTAAGCTTACCTCCAACTACGCTTGCTTCGCCATACAGAGGGAGGTCGGTGAAATTGTTTTCTACGTCAACTGTCAGGAATGGTTCTGCAAAATCAATTTTGATATCGGTCTTTACGTCAACTAAATTGAGAACATTATAACTTCCAACGATTTTTGTAACGTCTCCATGTATGAAATACTTAATATCACGTTGGTTAACCGAGGTTGGCTCTGACTCGAACTCTTTGGTGCTACCATTGAAGGTGAACTTTACTTTGCCTGGTTCTCCATATTTATAAACATTACTATTGTTGTATGTAACAATCTGATAGATGCCGTAGATGGCGTCGCCATCCTTCCAGCCGGTAATCTTGATGGCATCCTTGCCTTCTACGCCCTCTACGTATGCACGGGTCTCTGGACTGTCGGGCGCGGTGGCTGAGAGGTAGAGCTTGTGCAGTTCCGGCTGCTGCTCTACGGGTGCCTGTACTTCGTCAATTTCGTTAGAGCATGAGGTCATGCCCAAACCGAGTGCCAACATCAAAGCGCTGGCAATTGAAAAAAACTTCTTCATTGTCGTTTCTTGTTTTTTGATGTTAGTGATTTAAAATCCTTCCTCGTCTAAAAAAAATTCTTCCTCGTCTAAAAGGAAACCTTCGCCGTCGTTGATTGTTATAAAGCCTTCGTTGTATGGGCTTGTGCAAATGATGTCTGGCTGCTCTATCTCTACAACCTTCATCTTGGGCTCCTCGTAAGTTTTCTTTTTCATTATTGTTGATAAATTATAAATTATGGAGTATGTGCTCGTTAGCAAATCGCAATGCTATACGCCTGGGGTTAGTTATCTTTGTATGCAAAGTTACATTATTTGTATTTACAAGACAAAGGAATTCGCCGTTTTTTGCAAAAAAAAA
>JAKSLL010000150.1 GCA_024401215.1 Bacteroidaceae bacterium | reverse complement strand
GGAACAACGCTTGCAGATGGTCGATGATGCGCCCTCGCGACTGCTTGGGCGTGCGCCCCTCTACCCTATCCGTCAATGGATAAAGATCGGGGTACATGGCTTCGGGCGTACAATAGCGGGCAACACCCCATCCGTACGGCTCGCCCTTCTTGGAGATGAGGTACTCGAAGTCGGCTATGCAGACGTGTGTACCCATCTGCAGCTGGGCAATGAGCGAATCAAACGCCATGCCGTTTCGCTTGTTCACGATAGGCTCGCTTGGATCCTCGGGATTAAACCTGCTGCGCTTGCGACTCAGCGTAAAGCCACTCGCCACCTTCAGCTGCTTCGAGAGCATCGACTCGTTCTCCAGCAGCACCTCGTGGATGTGCCTTGCATCAGCCGCCTCCTTCTTCAGCGGATAGAGCGACCGCCGCCAGTTCATGAAGTCGGGCAACCACTCCAGGCTCACATACCCCGCCTTCTTCTGGAAGAACTTGCCGTATGCCGACTCCCACTTAGCGATGATTGGCCCCTTCCATTGCCAGGGCCCGTTTTCAAAGTCGTCGCCAAACAGCAGTTCGGGCGGTGTCATCTCCTCGATAGAGAATCCCAGAATCCCATTCTTGAAGAAAGGCAGAAACCCCACCTCCTTTATCAGCGCCTCCAACTGCTCCTGACGCTCTATGATGATGCCAAATCTATCCATTGCACATTTTATCTATAATTCAAGTTTCGCACGCGTTCAATTTGCTGTCGTTTAGTGGTTTGGTCGTTTAGTGGTTTAGGGATATTACATTTGGCTATTGAGCTGGCTGATCATACATTCCTAAACAACTAATTTACTAAACAACTGAAACTGAGCAAAAGCAAAGCTTGCGAAAGTTGAATCTATAACCGTTTAACTATAAGCGGAAGTATCTCCACATCTGCCGGCAGCCACTTGACGCTATCCAGTTCGTCCTTCCTTAACCAGCGTGCATCCTCATGCTCAAGAAGCGAAAGGTGCCCACTAACGACCGAACAAACGAAGCATTGCATCGAGAGATGAAACTTGGGATAGTCGTATTCAACCGTCGTGAGCAACTCCCCCACTTCGATCTCCGTCTGCAGTTCCTCCCGTATCTCACGCCTGAGAGCCTCCTCGGGTGTTTCCAAGGGAATCCACTTATTGGAGTCATCGTAACTAGCCTGTCCTAAGCTTGTCGAAGGGTTATCGTCATCGTGCACGAATGTGCCCTCTATCTTTCCACCCGGAAACTCCCACCAGTCCTTCCATTCGCCATATCCACGCTGGGTGGCAAACAGCCTGCCATCCTTGACGATGATGGCCGCAACAACATTTATTATTTTCTTCGGTTCGTCCATGACTCTTTCTGCTGCAACCTAGATTTGCAACTCTGCAAAGTTACAAAAAAGTTTCTTTAATCAACGCATAACGACAAGGTAACCCAACAATTCAGCATGTTTTTTAGATTTTTGAACCCAGCAACCGCCGAATGTGCACTATAGCCCGTTGTATAATAGTAAAAGGCTTAGTAATTTTGCACGCATTAAAATTCATTAGGTTTACCATGTCACTACAACTCGATTTTGGCATTGCCATTCAGCAGCTTAGGAAGCAGCGAGGACTGTCGCAGGAGCGTCTGGCTCTTGAGGCTGACATTGATCGTCGCTACATGAGTGATGTTGAGAATGGCAAACGAAATATCTCTCTCGATATCATGGAGCGTATCGCTCGACAACTGGGTATCGAGGTGAGCGAACTCATCCGTCATGCTGAGGAAGTAAGCAAAAAAACACTTACCATTGACACGCTCAAAGAGTGGCTGTGCGATAGCGATCATGAAGACACAATCGTGCTCGAATCGCCCGATTATCTCTCGGCAATCATAGGCATTACGGAAGAAGGTCGCCTCATCTACTCCTACGACAAAATGGTGGAGCACCTGATGCGCGAAGATGGCATGGATGCCGAAGAAGCAATGGAATTTATTGACTACAACACGATTCGCGCCCTACCCTATGCAGGAGAGATGGCACCTATTGTGATGTATGATGTTGAACTCTAACCCACACAAGAAGAAAGGAAAAAGAACCGAACATAACACCTGACCGATAGTAAGTCATCATTCTTTGTTGCGCTGATCTGGACAATCACAAGTAATTACTCAAGGAACTGATGCATTGACGTCCCACTGTGGCTAAAAGAAAAATATTCACAGCGTGGAGGTCTATTGCATAATTCTGAGTAAGGTTTGTCCAGAACCGGCGCAACTGTTTTATGTCGTAGCCTCCACGCTTTACTTTGCAAAAGTAGAGCGTAATATGACAAGCAACAACTACATATCTCTTGATATTCAAGAATTTCTAAACTTAGATAAAGAACGTTTTACAGGACTTCTTAATGACCCTTCTCGTCAAACTCAGGCATGGGAGAATCAACGAGTACATCTCCAAAGTGTTCTAAAAAATATCGAAGGCCGAATTATATTTGAATATGGTATTCCTGGGCTACAGAGAGTCATTGATGTGATATTGCTTGTCAAAGGGCTAATTTTTGTTTTGGAATACAAGAACTGGGAAACAGAATATAAAGGAACAGATAAACGTCAAGCATTAGGTTATGCTCTTCGACTAAAGTTCTTCCACAACAAGAGCAACGAACGTCCTATCATACCAATCCTTGTTGCCACTGATGCAGAAGAGACTAAATCAGATGATTTTGTTGAGGATGACGTATGGGATACCATTTGTTGTAATTCCGCCAATCTCAGAACTGCAATTGACAAATTCTGCAACTCACATGGAATCTCATGTGATCGAGAATGGGAAAAGGAATGGGAAAAGGGTAATTTCAAATCAAGCCCGACTATCATTCGTGCCGCTTGTAATGTATGGGAACGCAAGAACGTAAAACGAATCTCAAATAGCGATGTCAACTCAGATGTTCGTCTGTCAGCAGAAGATTACATTGAAAGAGTCGCAAAGGAAGCTTATGAGCAAAAGAAAAAAGCCATAGTCTTTGTTACGGGTGTCCCTGGAGCAGGAAAGACCTTAGTAGGACTTGACATATCTATTAAAACACAACAATATGGAGCAAGTATGATTTCTGGTAACAATCCTCTTGTCGCCGTACTATCAGCAGCTCTACGCAGAGATTTGGACAATCAATATAAAAACGATAATCTCAGGGAAGAAGTTCGTTCCAAATACGAAGAGTCCAAAGTAAAAGGTAAGTCGCAAAAAGAAAGAGATCAAGAGAAAGACAAGATTTCCGTTGACACAATTATTCGTGGTGCCTATTCATACAAGAAAGAGATTATTGAAAGACGGCTTTCTTGGGAAGACAGTTCTTATACCATGAAGCCGGATGCTGACCTTTGTTCGCAGCATGTGGTAATATTTGATGAGGCTCAGCGCGCCTGGACAATTGAGAAAATGCTCACTCCTAGACAAAGTGGCAAAAAGGAATGGCAGAAAAAAGAAGATTGGCCTTTCTCCGAGCCAGGCTTGCTACTCTGGGATATGAATCAACAAGAATGGGGTGTCTTTGTATGTCTTGTGGGAGGAGGTCAGGAGATTCACACTGGAGAAGCGGGTATTTGCGAATGGCTTCGCGCACTTACCCACGAAGAGTACAAGGATTGGGAGATTCACATGTCTAATAATCTCATTGGAGAAGAATATGGACAGCCGGATTCTTCTGGTAGGGTTGTTAATGATTATGTTTCAGATGTATTGAAGGATTCTATTACCATATCAAAGGAACTGCATTTAACAGAAGCACAACGCACACTTCGCTCAGAACTCGTTTCGAATTATGTAAATGGCCTTATCGAGCAAAAAGTAGCACATAACGACTATGTAAACAACATCAAGAAAAACTACACAATCTATCTGACTCGCGACATCAGACTCGCCAAAGAGAAACTTACACAATTAAGGGACAGGCTTCAAAGCCAGAAAGAAACATTCGAAACGATTGACGACATCAAGATGGGTATGCTTATGTCATCAAGTGCAGAACGTTTGCGTCCACTTGGTTATGAAGTAAAGAAAGTAGCATCATACGGAGACGCAAAGGTGGCAGGATGGTTCCTTGATAGAAAAGAAGAAAATGTGGATTCATGCGATTCACTTGAAGTTGCTCTTGATGAGTTCTTTGTACAAGGCTTGGAACTTGATCTTTGTTGTGTAATGTGGGATGCCGACTTTCGCCACAACGAAAATACTAAAACATGGGATTACTTCAACTTCAAGAAATGCAAATGGAACCAGATTGTTGACGACAAGATTACCGGAAGGGAACGAACTCAAGAGAAGGTGGAAGAAAAGCGAGAAACCAATCGTAAGCGTGAGATTGCAAGGTTCTACATGAAAAATGCTTATAGAGTTCTACTCACTCGTGCCAGAATGGGTATGATAATCTGCGTACCAGAAGGTAATTCTGATGATCCAACTCGATTACCTGAGTTCTACGATTCGACATACAACTACCTAAAGTCACTTGGACTTTCTGAACTAAAATAGAAAAGTTATGAACGACAAATATACAGTCATCACCGACAATGGCGGAGGTCCAAACCAGATTTATCATGATATCGCAGGCGAAATCTATACCTTCCCTCCAATGTACCGCAACAAGCTTACTCCTGGCACTCATGTCATTTATCATCGTGCAAAGAAGAAGAAAGAAGATGAAAATATCCCGGGACGCATGTCGGATGAATCACACTATTTTGGTATTGCCGAAATTGGAGATGTTTCATCAACCAATGATGGTAATCTAAGAGCGACGATTAAGAACTACAAGCAATTTATGTATCCTGTCATGATTCATCGTCCTAATGGTGGATATTACGAATATAAACCATTTTTCCAACAAGGAGTTAGAGCAACCACAAAGGAGATTTACAACGATATCTGCACAGCAAGTTCAATTAAGCCAGAGCCTAAAGATTCAAAAGCACCATCAAAAAGAGGCATCAGAACCTTCACCTCTTTGGAAGAAGGTTTGAGGAGTAATCCTTTTTGTAAAGGGAAATACCAGGTTGTAACAGGAAGAGGAGGTTACTATCTTAAGAATCTATCTGACGGTATTTATTACGAATTAGGAAAGGCCAAAGGATTCTATTACAAAGATGGAGCTTTGAAAGTACTTGCACAAAAACCGAAGACAGAAGGAGCTCCATTCTGTTTCCTGATACGTCACGAGACATCATCATGTATTACTGACATTGGTTTTCTTGATCCGATTTGTAATGGATTACGATTTTCTGGTAAGATTGACCATCAAGATATTTGTGTTAACATACTTATGTAAACCCCAACCTCTCCTGCTTCTGCGCACCTTGCGAGGGGCGTACAGCGTGTTCAGCTCTCCAAACTTGTGTTCAAACAGCATCGATTCTTGCACAGAAAAGTAAAAATATTGAGTTAAACAGGTGGTTTGATTCGGCAAATGACACATATTTAAGAAAAAATGTGTATTTTTGCACGTAAGTATGCGTCAAAGCACTACTTGACAATTGTGACCCGAAGATGTATAACTAAAAAATCTGCAGATCAAATTCTATGGAAACGTTGATTCAGTTGTACATGCTTTTGGGGATTATGCCCCCCTCATTTACTTTTTGTGCAAGATAAGGTATCGCGAGGAGGATGCCGAACGGATTGACGAGGGGAGAATGAAGGTGAAGAGCGAAGTGACGAATTATCCCGAAGCGTGTACTCGAACAAAATGGTAAAAAACATAACCACACACAATCTATTATGAAGAAGATTTTATTACTCTTTTCACTAATAATCTGCA
>JAKSLL010000015.1 GCA_024401215.1 Bacteroidaceae bacterium | reverse complement strand
GTGCCCTGCAGATACTTTGGAGCAGTGGAGTTCGCAGAGGCAAGGACGATAAGGCTGACTCGCTGATGATTGCCGAATACGCGATGCATCACGTTGACAAGATGCATCTGTATGAGTCTCCTGACAGCAGAATCCTTGAAATCAGGGCTGTATTCCTCTACCGGCGCAAGCTGGAACAGGAGAAGACCTCAAAGCTCGTCAGAATCAAAGAACTCGAGGCTACTGCAGGCAAGAGCAAGACGCTGACATTCATCCTTCGTGACGCAAAGAAAAGCGTACGTCAGCTCGAAAAGAGCATCAAGGAGTGTGAAGACAAGATACATGAGCTGGTCGAAGGTGACGAGGCCCTGAAAAAGAGCTATCAGCATCTGGACTCGGTCAAGGGGCTTGGGATTGTCAATATCACAGCATTGATTGTCTATACCAACAACTTCAAGGCTTTCAAGACCTCACGCAAGATGGCGACCTATTGGGGCGTTGCATCCTTCAGGGAAAGATCCGGCACCTCAGTCAACAAGCGAGCGGATGTACGCAACCTCTCCAGTTCTATGCTCAAATCTTATCTGACACAGGCAGCGATACATACCATTGCCCAAGGAGGTATCTATTACGATTACTATCAGCGTAAGATATCCGAAGGAAAAACTCATTCTGTCGCACTCAATAATGCCAAGAACAAACTCCTTCATCTGGCAATGTCATTAGTCACCCATGACATGGATTACGAGGAGAACCACGAGATTCTGAGATGCCTGACGGCTGCCAAACAGATATAAACGACATATTAAGATTTATTAACTAAATATATTTTGAAAATTCTATAGGAAGCAAAATTTGCAACTCGCTCAGTTTGTGGACTTAAAGTGGAGCTATCGCTTCGCTCGGAGTTTAAGGGAGATTTGCCATATACAGACATTCGTCAATTTAAATTCTCTTAAACTTCCTTTTAACTTCTCAACAATAGGAGCATGCAAATTTTTGTTGAATAAAATGTGAGGCACGCTATTTTTTTCCTAAGAAATAACTTTGCTTCTTTCTTTGTAATGCCTCTTCATATATTAATGATAGAGAGCTACCATTAGATATGAATCCTTTGCAATTTCCACTGCTCAATCAAGACATGGCAGAACTATCTGTATGAAGGTCGCTTTACTATTATTCATCAACACCTCTGTTGATTACCAAAGTTTTGATAGTGCATACAATGGAATTACGTCAATCTTTCTTTCTTCACCCTCATCTCCTTCTTCCGTAAACACAAGTTGGGCGTAGTTCTCCAGAGAAGTACGAATGGCATACGAGATATTCTTTGACTTCATGAACAACCGAAGGCTCTTCATCTTCCCACTTGTGCCAGATTTCACTTCCAATGGCAGTACCGTCATGTTTCTTGACAAGATATAGTCAACCTCGGATGTTGTGCCGTTCTTCAGATTCTCCCAATAATAAAGGTCATGCTGCGACTTTGACGGAGCATACTTTATCAGTTCCCAGCCTGCAACCATCTCTGTCAATCCGCCTTTATTGACTAACTCCGATGCCACATCTGCCAAAATCTGCATCCTCAGGATATCAGCTCCACCAAGTTCCATATCCATTATGCGCAACAATAAACCACTATCTAAATAGATATACTTCTTGAACTTATTATTCATCTCCGCTCCCAAAGGTAGCCCATTAGCAGCTGTGTGATTAACACGCTTAGCAAGTCCCGCATCAACAAGCAGTCCCAGTGCTTTCTTTACATCCTCCGCTTTGTATCCACCATCCACATGACTATACACAAACTTGCTGCCAACCTGTACGATAATGCTATGAAGTGTACTGCGCAATAGTTGAGGATCTACTTTCTTAGCATATTTTGCAAAGTCATCGTAATAACTCTGCCTAATGTCGTCCAGTTCATCTGCA
Source organism: Bacteroidaceae bacterium (assembly GCA_024401215.1). GTDB lineage: Bacteria > Bacteroidota > Bacteroidia > Bacteroidales > Bacteroidaceae > Minthosoma. The sequence continues at coordinate 55,734 of JAKSLL010000015.1, read as the reverse complement.
CACTGCATGTAATCATGTGTCTCAACCCATGTTGCGACACTAGCCGGCATTCCACCCACCAATAGGAAAGTACGAAAAGCCTGCACCAATTCCTTGTGCAAAATCTCAAGAAGAGGATACAGGGAATCAGCCTTACGTTTGGCATCTATCCACATATCCTTACCATCAGCCATCAGAAATTCATCAAACGACATGGGATAAACAAATAAAGATGATATACGCCCCACCCCGAAAGAAGGCATCTCTTTCAGAGTAAACTCCAATAATGATCCAGCCCCAACAACATGAAGCTCTGGATAATCCTCCTTGAAAGCCCACAAACTGTTGATAGCTTCAGGGCATGACTGTATCTCGTCAAGGAAGAGTAATGTCTCGCCAGGTACTACAGGAGTGGTATAAATTGCACTAAGCCTTTCGGCTATGGTATACACGTCCGCAATTTCCTCAAACAACTGCTTGATTTCAGGCCTTTTCTCAAAGTTCACCTCAATATAGTATTTGAAACTCTCGCCAAGGTGTCTCACCGCCCAAGACTTTCCGACCTGTCTTGCCCCTCTCATCAGCAGAGGTTTACGTCTTGTTTTGACTTTCCATGCCGTCAGTTCGGCATCGACCAATCTTGTATAGTATGCCATATTATTCTTGATTTTCTAAGCACAAAGTTACAAAACAAAGAGGAATAAACAAGGCTTTTGAGATAAAATCAAGAGGAATATCTGCCCTTTTTATGACAAAACAAAGAGGAATAACCCTTTTGCAAGTAAAATTAACGCATACATCCTTCCTCTACAGCCGTAGTCAAACAGCTGTAGTTATCCTCTCTTCTATTTCCACAATACATTCACATCTTTTCCTGAATTTATGGCTTCTTCGTAAATGGGATAAAGGCTGCTGGTTGGGGAGAGGAAACCAAAGGTTAGTGAGTCGCTTTTTTCGCAGATGTATTTGTTGCAGATGAGGGCTGATTGTTTGGAGATGCGAGGTTGATTGCAGATGGAAAGAATCAGAATCCTGTTGGCTTCGAGGGCTGGTTTCAATTCTGAAGGGATTGTTTTGTAGAGGGTACGGGCAAGGACAATGATGATGTTGCACTTGCCCTGCAAAAGAAAAGAGAGCACCTCCCTTTCTATGGGAGAATGGAAGGTGCTCATGACGGTTGCATTTTCATCTTTGGCAATTTCCACTGCCCAATCAAGACATGGCAGGATTGCTTTGCTCGCTACGGTTCGCGAACAAAGGAAACCTGTGATTGGGGAGGTCAGAAGGTCGGTATTGCCTATTGATGTCATAGTTGTTTAGTTTTCATTCAGTTCATCACCCATACGATATTTGATGTCGTAGTTGATGATGAAGTCAAGTTCTTCGTCTGTGAAACCGTAGTGCTTGGCAAATAATGAATCTATCCTGTCTATAATATGCTTTGATTGTTTTGGGAAGAATTGAGCAAATCTAACTGTGCCTTTATTTTTATATGTGTATTCAGCTATTTGCATGTTGTTGATGATGTCCTTGTCCAGAAGATTTGCCATCTCCTTAAACTCTGTATTATCTTTAACAGAAGGCACCTTAAGCAAAGAAAAGTATTTTTGTGTTAGATTATAGCAATCAGACATAACTATCCAAAAATAAAAGAATAACGTTGAATTCAACATGTCAAACGCAAAATCTTTATAATTTCTCGATATAGTCCTGTTTTTATAAGAATCCGCAACATTTAGATGATTATCGATCAAAGGTTTTAGATTATAAAGCGCTTTACTCCAGTGAATAGGTGCAGCATGATAATATATAGATGTTTCTGCATTAAATTCTGAAGCCAAACTCTTAGAACATCTATTCATCTTTATCATTACAGATTTCCCAAGTTTTCCATCTAACTTTGGTGCAGATGTGCATTCATAACAATCTATATACCTAATTTTAGAGAATAGAATATTGCGTTCATTAGAATAATACTTAATGTATCTGCTAACATATTTTACAGGTGACAATGATGGACGTGAAATATAAATACCAGCTCTAATTTTAACTCCTGTAAACAATTCTGAAGGGTTCCTATCTCCAGAATAATAACTATTCCATGAGTTTCTATTTGTGTATATTACTTTTTGGAATTTCTCAAACCCAGGTATGGACATTCCGCTTAAAGGAATAATATATCCAATGCTGGAATTCCCATTCGCAATAATAGTACATCTCTCTCCTACCAAAGAAAACAAATTCTTGGTAGTATACGTTGAATAGAAATTTACCTTATACGGAAGTGAGGAATCTGTAAAAGTAACATACGGTGGATTGCCAATAATCACATCAAACCCACCATTTCCTTGAATTATCTGATAGAACTCAGCTAACCAATGGAATGGCTGATGCGATGCTTCCCACTTCGTATACTCTGTTCCACGAGCAATCTTCGAATGCATGTGTTTATTAAGCAACTCATTAAGTTCGGCAAGCCTTTTGCGTAAATCATCTTTGAATGCTTTGATTGATGCATTGTCATCGTAAGGTTTCAACTGCTCATCGCGGAAGAGCTTATAGGCACTTGCTACAACCTGCATCTTAGCAGCTATCTTCTCCTTGAACTCCTTAATGGCAAACATGTCGCCAAACTGCAAATCCTTGTCAAGTTCTGCCTTTGTAGCATATCCCACCAGCGTGTTGCCACACTTGATGTTGAAATCAATATCAGGCAGTGGATCAAGACCGAGATTGTCCTTGCGAGGGTCAACGTCAACCACAGCCACCATCTTCAAGAACAGGCGAAGCTTTGCTATTTCTGTTGCCTCCACCATGATATCCACTCCATACAAGTTGCGGAGAATGATGCTCTTATAGATGAAGTACTGGCGGTTGCTGCTATACTTCGCCTTTATAGCATCAAGCTCGTCCTTGAAGAGGTTTGGATTGCTTCGGTTGAAGTCCTCCATGCGGTCAATGCAAGCCTCATAAAGCGGTTCGAGAATGTTGAGTGCAGCAAAAAGGAATGCTCCCGAGCCACATGTAGGGTCGAGAATGCTAACATTCTGCAAAGCATAGTAGAAGTGTGCAACAAACAGATGGTCAGAGGTCTGACGAATGACATCCTCTGTGAAACTGCGAATGTCGAGATTGTAAGTGATGAAGTCATTGATGCTGTGTATCTCGCCATCGGCAATCTTCTTGATAAGGCTATCGCATCTCTGCAAACGCTCTACGCTCTCTCGCCATATCTCAGTAGGCAGGGCAAACTCATCGTGAGTCTTCTCGTTCCAGCGAGAGCGACGCTCAAGCAAGTCGGGAAGTTTTGTGTCTATTCCATTATATATATAATGTGGAATACGCTGCTGCCAATCGGATGAGTAACCTTTCTTCACAGCATCGTAGATATACTTGTCGCCACTCTCTCTAAGCATTGCCCACACAAAGCCATTTGGCTTGAAGGCATTGGCAGCATCCTGTGTTGCCGACTCCGTCTTGTCCATCAGGAAAGGAATGATGCAGTTCTTGCCGATATACTCTGTGATGTCCTCCTTGGTGTAGTAAGCACCCATCTGAGCACGGTCGTTGATATACTGCTCAAAGATGTAGCCAAGCACGTCAGGGTTGATGTCTTTGCCCGAAGCAGAAAGACGAGTGTCGAGGTGCCAGTTCCACTTGTCGAAGAAGTTGAAGAGGTTTTCAAATGCAATGTCAGCAATATCTATGCCAGCGTTCTCACGCTCCAGCTGATGGTCGTCAAACATACCGCCATTGAGGTAAGGTATGCGACCATACTTCTTCAAGAAATCTTGCGAGTCATGCTGAGGATGATTGAGCCCATCATGGAACATGCTGCAAAGGAACCCCTTGTAGAATGTGCCAAAGAACTGGTCATCGCCTTGCTGCTCCTTCACCCATCTGAGTTTGTGCTGCAGATAGTTGGTGTCTCTGTCAAGGAAACCTTTCTTCTGGATGAAATAGCAGAACATCAAGCGGTTGAGCATCACGCTTGCATACCAGTCACGATTCTTGTCCTCATCAATGCCAGTGATGTATTTCTTGAAGGCTGTATGCTCCTTGCGGAACTGAGTGTAGAAGTCTTTCGTCACCTTCTCGCTGTTGAGGTGGAACGAACCTTGCACCCTCTGCTTCACATCTGTGATGAGCATGCGCTCTGTAAGTTCAAAAGTGAGTCCGTCTATCTTCTCCCATATCACCTGTGCTTTGTCACCGCCGTCATACTCTGTCTTTACCAGCTCACGCTTTTCGTTAGTCTTGACAGGAGTGAGCCAAAGGTGATGAAGTGTGCAAGCCTCAATGAAGATGCAGATGTAGTCAGGACCTGACATTCGCAGCTTGTTGTCTATCTTCTTGCATTCCGCTGCAGTAGGCACAGATGGGAGAGTACAAGTGTAGATGTGGAAGCTGCTCTTGTCTGCCACTGGCACGAAATCATAATCAACATTGTCAATAGTAAGCAGCAATTTTGTTGGGTTGGACGGATTATCCCATCCCATTTCAGAAATGAAGAGCTCAGCAAAACGAGCATCATCTATATATTTGTCAAAGTCTTTACGTTTCATGTTTCTGTCAAATAAGGTTAGTCTTCGTTTTTAAGTCCCATAGAGCATATCACTCGTGATTCCTTTCCCGACTCCTCGTCAGTGACAACGCACAACTGGTTAGCGTTGTACATCTCCACGAGATAGTTAGAGAAGTCTTCCGCGAGGTCGCCACGACGCAGCATCACTCCTAGCTGGTACTTTGTCTGCTCACGCATTGGGAAATTGTACATCTGGTCAACAGCTTCTTTCAATTCCTTTATGGCATAGAGAGGATTGACCTTCATGTAATCCTCCATCATTGTGACAACCTTATACTTTGTGCTGAATCGAGAGCCAAGCGCTCCATTGGTCTTCACGCTCATCTCGCTTGCTGCGGCAAGAGCCTTATCCACAAGTTCATGATGATTGCCGAGTGGCTGAAGTGCAAGTTCGCTGACAGAGCACGACATGGCTTTGAGGATAGCAAGCTGCGACTGAGTGACAAGCCTTCCGTTCTTATCAACCCACGTGAGCATGTCGCTATCGCTTGCTGTCTTGGCGTATGTCACCACACCCTCGTTGATGCTTGTGCTTGGATTCGCCTTCGTTGTGTATGCTTTCTCTGGAATGGCAGGAATAATCTTCTTGAGCTCAGGGTTGGCATCGGTGGCGTTCTTCCATATCTGGTATGCGTATGAAGCCATATCCACATCGCTATCGTCCTCATCGTCAAGGCTTCCAGCCTTTTCGTTGAAGAGGTCTTGCAGATTCTGTGCATTGCCCTCGAAGAAGATCTCATCGCTTCCCACCACGTCTGCATTCTCGTTGATGCGGTCGTTGAGTCGCTTGCGCAGTTTGATGACCTTCTCCACACCCTCGGCAGGGAAGAACGAATAGCACATAATCTTTTCTGCTTCCTGACCTATACGGTCAACACGGCCTGCACGCTGAATGAGTCGGATGATAGCCCAAGGCATGTCGTAGTTGACAATAATGTGAGCGTCTTGCAGGTTCTGTCCTTCCGAAAGTACATCGGTAGCAATGATGACACGCAGCTCTTCCATTGGAGTGACATTTGCATTGTTGCTCTTTGGCGAGAACCTATCTACGATAGCTGTAGGATTCTTTGTGTCACCAGTCACACAGCCCACTTTTGCCACGCCCCGTTTTTCCAACTGCTTATATATGTAGTCGGCAGTGTCGCTATATTGAGTGAAGACAAGAATCTTCTCACTTGGATGCTTCTGCGCTATCAGCTTTTCAAGCTCGTTGAGTTTCTGGTCATTCTTCGTCTCCCACGCTCCACACATCTCTATCATTCGGATGATGGTCTCACAATCCTTCTTCAACTGGGTTTTCAAACTTCGCTTGAAATACACAGAGTCAAGGCGCTTGACACTTGCTCCTCCCTTTGTGGCAATGAGATTATAATAGTCCCGTGCTTTCTTTTCATATACGGCAAGATTGGTAGGAATGTTTATCACACCTGTTTCTGCTGTGACATCATTCTCATCCTGCGTATCGAAAATGTCATTCAAATCTTGATCGTCAAGGAAGTCATCAGGTAAAGCGTTCTCATCGCTGATAGGCAATTTCAGTTTATTGTCGATTGCATAGATGAAGACCATGTTGCGAAGAATGTGGCGATACAGAGTGCGCAGAAAAGAGAATCCGCACGAATCTATACGCTTGAAAAATGTGCTCATGCAGAATCCCATCATTCTGTGGCCAGCACGCGATAGATTGTCAAGCATCTGCTTGTCTGTCTTGCCTGCATCCGCCACTTTCTTCTCATCAATATACTTAGACAATCCATAGCGAGGAAGCTTCAGTTCCTTCATTATGTCTATCATGTCGTCAGAATAGAGGCGAGAGTATTGGTCGTCTGGATGAGTGACAAACTTTATAGCACTTGGAATGCGGTCGGGGAAGTAGCTGCGGTGACCATTACTGAATTGCAGGTACTTGCGTCCGTTTGTCTCATCTGTCAGGGCATAGTTCTCCTTGATGAAGGTGCGTGTGCGTCGCACAAGGAACAGCTTCATCAATTCTCTCCAGTCTTCTGATTTGCAGCTTTGTTCAAAAGCACGGATGCTGCGAATGAACACTTCGTTGTGCTTCATGATGAACTGTCGGTCACCGCCTAACTCCTTGATGTACAGTTCTGGGCGGATGCCGAGATCTGCATCAGGGTCAAGAAAGAGCTTGAGCTGGTTGCCAAGGTCGGAGAAGTCCTTGTTGTAAGGAGTGGCTGTGAGAAGCAGCACTTTGCAGTCCATCTTGTTGATCACATCTTTTATATTATGATAGCGTGCTCCTTCAGAATTGCGCAAGTTGTGACTTTCGTCTATAATCACCAGCTTGTAGTATTTCATGTTATCTACATCCATCTTCTTCTGCATGGATGTGACATCTGCTTTGAGGTCATACTTCTTTATGTACTTGTCCCACATCTCTTGCAGGTTGGCTGGACAGATGATGAGGGTGCTGGCATAGTATTGCTGCTCAAAGACTTTGGCAATGGCACACGCTGTGATGGTTTTGCCAAGACCAACGACATCGCCAATCATAGCACCGCTACGCTTGTCGTTGTTGAGATGCTTGGCAGCAATCTTCACCGCTGTCTCCTGAAACTCAAAGAGGTCTTTCTTGAACATAGGCGGCAGAGTGTATTCTGCTATACCTGTTCGTGCATCCTGCGAAAGCAGATAAGCTGTCTTGAGGTAGATGTGATAAGGAAGAATCTCGTTGTTTGCTGCCCAGCTGTTTTGGATGATGTCTATGAGGTCTTCGGTGATGTCGATAGAGAACTTGTCTTCCCAACGGTCACAGAACCATTGGTATAGCTTTTCAGCATTGTCGCTGTCATCCATTTCAGCATTGAGTTCACCTTGACCAGTAAGTCCGCTGTAAGTCAGGTTGCTACTTCCCATGAAGGCATAAATCTTGCGGAAGTTGCTCTTAGGGTTGTGGGCAAGATACAGTTTGGCATGGAGAGGATTGCGAAGGAAGAGTTTTACGCATAGCTTACCATCTTGAAGCTGCGAGCAAAGCATACGAAGAGTTGTCTCGTCATGTGCATTAGAACTGCCTATAAGCAGCTGTTTGTGAAACTCTTCCGCCACCTTTCTTCTGCATTTCTGCACATAGTCAGCATCGGGAATGAATGGTGTTCTGCGGTATCGCATACGGATTATCTCTTCAGGAGCCTGTTGCATGCCTATGAGCAGACGAGCCACACGATGCACTCGCTCATCGCCTTCATAGATGTATTCTCCTTCGAGTTCGTTGATTTCATCAGCAATAAAATCCCATCCACGCAGGTTGAAGTAACCCACGCAGAAGTCCATACGCTCTACCCCTGGTTCGGTAATCACATTGTCAAGTATATCCTTGAACTTCTTACCGTCACCGATATTGTCATAAATCTTTGACATGGCGCGATAGATTTAAGGCGCTGAACTAATTCGCAGCTACGGATCAGATGGTCAAATACGAAAGGAAGAGATAAGAAAAAGGTGCTGACCTCGTTCTTATCTCTTCCTCTGGGTATTTGGCGTGACCCGTACAACGAAGACAAGTTCAAAGCCCGCACCTAAGGCGCGAGCATTGAATCTATCCCTATTCGTTGTACTTCTACTTAAATCGCCAAATTTTAGAGGAAGTACGAATAAATTAGCAACGCTAATGTTAGTAAATATATCTGTCATAAGGTAATAATTCCTAATGACATTGCAAAGGTAATAAAAAGAAACAAAATAGGAATCATCATAAGTTGAAAAAGTAGTAAAAGAGTTGCAAGTAATGGAGAAAAAGTAGCTTTGAAAAATTAAGCTTGTATATTCAGGCTGAATTATAACAAATTAAACTAATGGATAATACAGGTTAAGTTAAGGCTTTATTTCCAAGCATCAAGTTTGTTGTATTGTGAATTTAATCACATCCTACGGGCTATGTGAAGAAAAATGCGTACATTTGCATGCTATAGTCGACATTTAGCGCACTTCAAGCACTAATCAGACTATTGAATATATAATTAGAAGAAAGAATCATTCACTTTTAAAGAATAAGAACTTAAATAACGAGTGGAACAAAAAAGGAATAAAATATTACTGACGATCAGAAGGACATCATTTACCATTTACGCCATTCTTGCTATGATAATGGCTGCTGCCACGTTCATCGAGAACAGCTATGGATCATCATTTGTGCATAAGCACATTTATGATGCCTGGTGGTTTATCGCTCTATGGATAGCAGCCTTATGCCTTTCTATAACATGCATCCACAAGCATTTTGCATGGATAAAAAGGCTCTTCTGCAAAAAGGGAAAAACAGCTGCAATAGCATTGCTCTGCCTTCTCCCTTTATGCTCTAATGCTGCAGAAAGAAAGGTGGTAGAAAGGGAGCAAGCCGACTCTATGCGAACCCTTCAAGTCATATATAACGATCGTATATGTCCGCTCAACACACCTGCTCTCGAACTGACAAAGAAGCTCACTGGAAAAAAGTCTTTTGAAGGTCTTACAGCCGAACAAATACTCCTATCATGGTCTCTCTACCCTGAAGAATGGAAAGATGTGAAGATGATAAAAGTGAAGAAAAGCGCCACACGAAATGCACTTGGAATAAAAGACGAATATGCCTCGTTCGCAGATTTTTTTGACGAGGAAGGAAACTACCGTCTTACACCAGGCAAATATACAGAGATTGAAGACCGCCTGATTCTTTTAGTCCTGCTCACACAAGGCGAACTCTTCACACCTCTGCCCAAAGAATACCAACCTCTATCTAAGGCAAGAATAGAGACAGAAATCCTGTACAACAACATTCCAACAAACATCATCCTCTTTTCCTCTTCATTCACCCTTGCTTTCTGCCTGTTTTTCTTGCAGTTGAAGCATAAAGACAACAAAGCAATAAGAGTAACGGCATTAAGCATAAAAATACTCCTTTCACTATTCCTCGCCACATCGTTAGGGGTAAGGTGGTACATTTCCGAACATATACCTCTGACCAACACCTACGAGACAATGCAGATTGTGGCTCTCACAGCATTGCTCTACTCTTGTTTCACTCATAAGAATGCTATGCCTCCGCTAATAATTGCTGGAGCCACGCTTCTTGTGACGCATATAGCATCGTTCGACCCACAAATCACTGTTCTCATGCCAGCCCTGCAAAGTCCTTGGCTTTCATCTCACGTGACAACAATAATGATTTCATACAGTCTCTTCGCCATGCTCCTCTTCAAGCCAAATAAGAAGATGCTTATCTGGGCGGAGGTACTGCTTGCAACGGGCATACTCCTAGGTTCTATATGGGCTAAAACAGCATGGGGCAGCTACTGGAGCTGGGACCCGAAGGAGACATGGGCACTTATATCTCTTATTGTATATATGTATCCGCTACACCCAGCCACATTTCCATGGTTCAGAAGCGAGAGTCATCAAAAACTCTATCTTCGCCTCGCCTTCTTGACAATCCTCATGACATATTTCGGATGCAACTACCTGCTCACAGGCATGCACAGCTATGCTCAATAGCCTCTAATATGAAGTCAAAGCTGTTGATATTGATTGCTCATGAACTTTAGGAAGTTATTTTTTTCCATTACTAAAGTTTCATTTCATTATTATTCATTATCTTTGCAATATGAAAACAGAAACAATAAACATAGATGACATAGGAGCCAGCATACACTTATCCACTTTCTGCACGGGAGAAGTGTCTGAGTTCCATGCAATGATTACAATAAGCGCAAACGGAGAGATGTTTGAAGGACAGATCACACGCCTCTCCGCAGCAGAAAAGTCATTGCGCTCTTTGTCACAGTTAGATGGTGCAAAACCAGTCTTCAAGCGTTATTTCCTTAGTGATGCAACAAACCAGCAGCCGCTCATCAATGACAGCAACGAATGCACAGTTTCATATATTCAGCAGCCACCACTCGACGGAAGCAAGGTTGCATTGTGGATATATCTGCAGAAAGGAACAGAGGTTGCAAATATGAACGAGTCAACAATAGTGACACATAATGGCTACCGCCATATATGGACTATGGGGCTCATGAACAGCAGTGTTGACACTTCATACATGCAAACCTGGAAGACCATGCTCAGCTACATCGACATACTGAGCCTCTACGGAGCGACACTCGAAGCAAACTGCATCCGCACTTGGTTCTTCGTACGTGATGTTGACACTCAATATGCAGGTCTTGTAAAGTCACGCCGTGAATGCTTCCAAGAACAAGGACTCACAGCCGACACACACTACATATCTTCAACAGGCATCGGAGGCAATCCTGCCGACCCAAAGGCTCTCATCCAGCTTGGCTGCTATGCTATGACAGGTTTTGAACCTGCTCAGCAGCAATACCTCTATGCGCTAACACACCTCAACAAAACAATAGAATACGGAGTAACATTCGAAAGAGGAACACTCTTCAAATATGGCGACCGCAACCACATCTTCATCTCCGGCACAGCTTCAATCAACAATAAGGGTGAAGTCGTGCATGTGGGAAATATTGTCAAGCAGACAGAAAGAATGTGGGAGAATGTCAACGCTCTTCTATCAGAAGGAGGCATGGGATTCGACAATATAATGCAGATTGTCGTTTACCTCCGAGATGGAGCAGACTACAGCATTGTCAAGAGAATGTTTGAGGAGAAATTCCCTAACACCCCATACGTCATAACACTCGCTCCTGTATGCCGACCAACATGGCTCATAGAAATGGAGTGTATTGCTGTGAAAGAGGCGCAGAACGAGTCTTTCCGCAATTTCTAATCTTTCACGAAAAAGGATAGAGAGAAGTAAAACTTCATCCTTCAAAAAAGAAGATGTTGACTCCACAAAAAAAACAGAGCGGTAGCATCGCATTATAACCTTTGCTACCGCTTTTTTCAAATAACCTTCCACTATTATTTCAACAAAGTCTACTAAACTAACTAACTATATGAAAACTAACAAGAATCTATTTGCAATGGCGGTTTTAGCCGCATGCATGTCAATGCCTGCAACCGCACAACCCGAAGGCAAGAAAGTGTACATCCCCCAAGATTTGAGGAATAACGATTTCAACAATCCTGAATCCAAATGGTGCTACTCACGCAGCGCCTATACAGATGATATTATCATATTTTGGGAGAAGCCCTTTGGCAATGACTTAGCAAAGGCACCAGCACTCGATGGTCAGAACATGACCGTCGATATCAACAACCTGCTTGAACGCCTCCAGACATTCTACAACTACTACAAGAATGACCTCAAATTCATACTGCCAGGTTCTAACGCCGACACATATCGAATGATGGTGATGCTCAACTACTCGCTTGAAGGCACAGCATACGGAGGCGACTATGATGGCGTCATAGGTGCGATGTGGATAGCTCCTAACCGTGTGCAGGACCAGAAACTCAACTGCATCGCACACGAACTCGGTCATTCATTCCAGACAATGGTGACATGTGACAAGACAGGCAATGGCATGAGCGGAGGCGGGATATACGAGATGACAAGTCAGTGGATGCTCTTCAACGTGAATCCAGAATGGCCTACTGACGAGAATTACCACTGGGAAGCATTTATCGACAATGCCAATCTCCGTTTCCTCGACGTGACAAATATCTACCATTCCCCTTATGTGCTTGAATACTGGAGTCAGAAACGAGGACTTACAGTGATGGGCGACCTCTTCCGTGCTGGCAGAGCAGACGAAGACCCAGCCTCCACCTACATGCGTATGTATAATGTGTCTAACGAAGAGTTTGCAAAGGAGTGCTGCGATTGCTATTCAAAACTTATCACTTTTGACTTCGAAGGCAAGCATGAGATGAACAAGAAATATGCTGGCGAGTTTGTAAACAGTAAACCTCTATACATGTACGGAGCAAACAGCATAAAACTCAACACTGCCGGGAAAAGCAAGGTGACAGTAAACTTCAACGGAGAAGGCGACAAGACAACAGACGGCTATGCCTACCGACTTGTTGCTGTCGATGCTGATGCAAATGCCACATACAGCGACATATCTACTGCGACAAAAGGAAAAGTCAAGATGCAGATACCCGACGGCACAAAGGATGTGTACCTCGTTGTAACAGGTTTTCCAAGAGGGGAATACAAACCAATGATGTTCAACCCATACCATCCAGAAGAGAAAAAAGACGAAGAAATAATTTACAAATACACTTACACAATCAAATGATTTTCAGATATATTATAACAGCAAGCTTTGCGTTGGCAGCAGCCACTATACAAGCACAGATAAAGGCGTCACACACCTCCCCTGATGGCACTATCAAGGTGGAAGTAAACGCAGACAAAGACATACGATATTCTGTCATAGACAATGGCAAGACACTCATGAACAACACCATAGGTCTTGATATTGCAGGTGCCAAGGAATGCGTCTATTACAGTACAAAGAGCATGAAACCTGTAAAGGAGACAATTACAGCTCCAAACTATAAGTTCTCCTCGTTCACCAACGAATACAATGCTTTTACCATAAGCAGCAAAAATGGTGTCAATGTGGAATTCCGCATATTCAACAGCGGTGTGGCATACCGCTTCTTCACCACATCCACCAAAGGCGAATGGAAGGTGAAGAACGAAACAGCTAAATTCACATTCACTGATGATTACACATCGTATCTGCCATATTCTACCAATGAGAAGAATCCTAAAGCTATGGCTTTTCAGGCCACTTACGATGTAGCTCCACTCAGCAAGACAAGCTGCCTTGATGCTTTCCTTCCTGCTACAATTGATTGCAACACAGCAAAAGTCACAATACTTGAAACCGATGTAGAGGCATACCCTGGCATGTTCATTAAAGGAGGTGATGGCAAGACATTGAATGCAGACTTTGCCGCTTATCCTTCTTCATTCGACTATTACCCTTGGCGCATGCAGAAATATGTGACAGCCAATGAAGACTACATTGCAAGAGGCAAAGGGAATCATAATTTTCCTTGGAGAATACTCGCCATCACTCACAATGACAAAGATATGCCCACAAACACCCTCGCCTACTCTCTCGCATCACCTTCACGGCTCAAAGGCGACACATCATGGATAAAACCAGGAAAGGTGGCATGGGACTGGTGGAACGACTGGGGCATCAGTGGTGTGGACTTCAAGGCTGGCATCAATCAGGACACATATAAATATTATATAGATTTTGCTGCAAGACAAGGCTTAGAATACATCGTACTCGACGAAGGCTGGTACAATCCTAAGAGTGGAGACATGCTGACTGTAATCCCAGAGCTCGATCTCCGCGCTCTCGTGGAATATGGAAAGCGTAAGAATGTTGGCATCATACTATGGACTGTGTTCAACGTACTCGACGCACAGCTCAACGAGGCATGCGAGAAGTATTCATCAATGGGTATAAAAGGTTTCAAAGTGGATTTCCTCGACCGCTACGATCAGGAAGGTGTAGAGATGATATACAGAATCGCCGACCGCTGTGCTCAAAGCCATCTCATGCTCGACTATCATGGAATATTCGCACCTCAAGGCATACAGCGCACCTATCCAAATGTCATAAACTTTGAGGCTGTGTTCGGCATGGAGGAGGTGAAATGGACTCAGAGAGAAAAAGGAGAAGAGAATGGAAAAAGCTATGACAGACCAAGCAAAGACATGCCTGCTTACGATGTCACCTTCCCTTTCATACGTGGAATGGCGGGATATGTGGATTTCACCCCAGGTGGCATGCGCAACGCAACAGCCGCAGACTTCCAGCCTATGTATTACAATCCTGTCACTATGGGCACACGTTGCCACCAACTCGCTCACTATATTGTTCATGAGTCACAGCTCACCATGCTTGCTGATAATCCAACAATCTACATGAAGGAACAGGAATGCACAGACTTCATCTGCTCACTCCCAACAGTATATGACTCTATGACTGTTGTCGATGGAAAACTCGGACAGTATATCGTCACAGCTCGAAACAAAGGTGACAACTGGTATGTGGCAGGCGAGACGAACTGGGACAGCCGCGAAATAGAACTTAGCTCCGACATCATACCAGCAGGTACATACGAACTGACAGCATTCATCGACGGTGTGAATGCTGACAAAGTGGCTACCGACTATCAGGTGATGAGAATGACCATCAATATCAATCACCACCCAGAGGAAAGAATAAAAATCAGACTTGCAAGTGGAGGCGGATTTGCTGCGTCTCTCATAAGGAAATAAAGCACTACTAATGAAAGCAAAACACACGCCAATCCTAATTATCTAATTTAACTTTCCTAAGTTTGCAACTTGCTAAGTTTTAGGAGTTAAAGGGTAGTTAAAGAGGAGTTATCGCTTCTCTCGTAGTTAAAGGGACGTTACCCATATACGGACATTTGTCCCTTTAACTACCCTTTAACTACTCTTTAACTTCTCTTTAACTTCATAACAAGTGGAGTTGAACTTGAATTATTTAATATAAAAAGCCCCCACACTTCAACAATGAAAGTGCGGGGGCAAATATAAAAAAACAAATATCAGATTACATCATTTCTTGAGTTTTGCTATGCTCTCTGTGAGAGCTGCAATCTTAGTCTCTGCATCAGCCTGCTTCTTCTTCTCAAGTTCCACAACCTGAGCAGGAGCGTTAGCCACGAAGCGTTCATTGCTGAGCTTCTTCTGCACACCAACGAGGAATCCCTGAAGACGCTTAACCTCTGCTTCCATCTTAGCTATTTCAGCCTCAGTATCAACAAGATCACCGAGTGGAACAGCAAACTCAGTTGTTCCTACAAGGAATGCAGATGCTGTTTCATCCTTAGCCTCAACAGACGCTATTTCTGAGAGATTCGCCATCTTCTTAATGAGGTCGGCCAGATTAGCAGCAGGATTCTCGCCTACAACCTGAAGCGCAAGCTGCTCCTTTGGGGCGATATTCTTCTGGTTGCGCACAGCGCGAACACCAGCAACAATCTGCTTCATCACCTCCACATCAGCAATAATCTTAGCATCAGTCTCTGTAGGAGCATCCATCACAAGTGGTGAAACCATGATTGACTCTCCGTCTTTGCGCTCAGCGATATGCTGATAGAGCTCTTCTGTAATGAACGGCATGAATGGGTGGATAATCTTCATGAGCTGTTCGAAGAATGTAAGTGTAGCCTTCAAAGTTGCAGCGTCTATTGGTGCCTGATAAGCAGGCTTTATCATCTCAAGATACCAACCAGAGAACTCATCAGTGAAGAGTTTGAAGATAGCCATAAGCGCCTCATTGAGACGATATTTAGAATAGAGGTCATTTATCTCAACAACAGCAGTCTTAATCTTTGCATCCATCCAAGCAATAGCCTTCTTGCTTCCCTCTGGCTGTGCAATGTCAGCAGTCTCCCAGCCTGATACAAGGCGGAAAGCATTCCATATCTTATTGCAGAATGCAGCACCCTGCTGACAGAGACTCTCATCGAAGAGGATATCATTACCTGCTGGTGCAGAAAGGAGCATACCCATACGCACACCGTCAGCTCCGTACTTCTCGATAAGACCTATTGGGTCAGGAGAGTTTCCGAGGGATTTTGACATCTTGCGACCGAGATTATCACGAACAATACCTGTGAAATACACATTGCGGAAAGGCACATCCTTCATGTACTCTTCACCTGCCATAATCATACGTGCTACCCAGAAGAAGATGATATCTGGACCAGTAACAAGGTCTGCTGTTGGATAATAGTAATTTATCTCCTCATTACCAGGATTATTGATACCGTCGAAAAGAGATACAGGCCACAGCCATGATGAGAACCATGTATCGAGAGCATCCTCATCGCGTGTGAGCTGCTCAGCTGTGACGTTCTCAAATCCAGCAATCTTCCTTGCCTCTTCAACAGCCTCCTCTACAGTGAGCGCTACGACAAACTTCTCCTCCTCGCCTTCTGCTGTAGGAAGGAAATAGGCTGGGATACGGTGTCCCCACCAGAGCTGTCGAGAGATACACCAGTCCTGAATATTCTCAAGCCAGTTGCGGTAAGTAGTGACATATTTCGTTGGATAGAACTTAATCTTACCTTCAAGCACAGGAGGAAGAGCAATATCTGCGAAATGCTTCATTGAAAGGAACCACTGCTTGCAGAGGCGTGGCTCAACCGCTGTGTCCTGGTTGCGTTCAGAATATCCTACCTTATTGTCATAATCTTCAATCTTCTCCATCAAGCCTGCTGCCTGAAGGTCAATGGCAATCTGCTTGCGCACATCCATGCGATCCTGACCAACATACATGCCTGCTTCCTCGCTGATTGTTCCATCAGGATTGAAGATGTCGATAGTTTCGAGGTTATGAGTCTTTCCGAGAGCATAGTCATTGACATCATGAGCAGGAGTGACTTTCAAGCATCCTGTACCAAACTCAATATCAACATAGCGATCCTCAATGACAGGTATCACACGATTGACGAGAGGCACGATAACCTTATGTCCACGGAGCCACTGATTCTTCACATCCTTAGGATTGATACACATAGCAGTATCACCCATGATTGTCTCTGGACGTGTTGTGGCAACCACTGCATAGTATTTGCCATTCTCATCAACATGAAGCACCTCTCCCTCTTCTCCTGTTGGCTTCACAGGATTTGTATCTGCATCAGCCACATAATAACGAAGATTGTAAAGCTTTGACTTCTCATCGCGATAGATAACCTCCTCTGTAGAAAGCACAGTCTGAGCTTTAGGATCCCAGTTGACCATACGAAGACCACGATAGATGAGTCCCTTCTTGTAGAGGTCAACAAACACTTTGAGAACAGACTCCGAACGCTTCTCGTCCATTGTGAAAGCTGTACGATCCCAGTCGCAAGAAGCGCCAAGACGACGAAGCTGCTTGAGGATAATGCCTCCGTGTTCGTCAGTCCAGTCCCAAGCATGCTTCAAGAACTCCTCACGAGTGAGGTCTCTCTTCTTGATACCCTGTTCTGCAAGACGGTTCACCACCTTTGCCTCAGTAGCGATAGAAGCATGGTCTGTACCAGGCACCCAGCACGCATTCTTTCCGTCGATGCGAGCCTTACGGATGAGAATATCCTGAATTGTATTATTAAGCATGTGTCCCATATGAAGCACACCAGTCACATTTGGTGGCGGAATAACAATAGTATATGGGTCACGACTGTCTGGCTTTGAAGCAAAGAGCTTATGGTCAAGCCAGTACTGATACCATTTACCCTCAACATCTGAAGGGCAATAATTTTTAGCTAATTCCATATTATTCTGTTTTATCTTATTTCCTATTCAAACTTCATCGTCTGCGCCGGCTTTCCTATACTAATAAGATGTGAACTTACACATATTATCAATGCCGAGATGACAAGAGTCAGCACATTGACAGCAGCGATATATAACCAGTCAAACCTTATAGGCACAGAGTCGAGATGATAAATCTCAGGATCGAGAGAGAACACATGCCACTGCTGCTGTACAAAACAAGCAAGCAATCCGACAGCGCAGCCTATTATTACTCCCTTGCCTACAAGCATCACTCCGAAGCTGTTAAACACATTCCTTATAGCTCCGTTGGTCGCTCCGAGGACTTTCAGTGTACCTATCATGCTTATTCGCTCAAGCATGATAATGAGCAATCCACTCACTATGGTGAATGAGCTGACAAGAATCATAAGCACGAGAATCATCACCACGTTCATGTCGAGTACAGCAAGCCAAGAGAACGTATGAGCAGCTATCTCCTTGATGCTGAAAACACCATACATAACACCATTGCGGTCAGTACCCTTGTGTAAAAACTGCAGGGCATCGGTAATTTCATCCACCTTCTTAAAATCCTTGACCGTGATTTCTAAACCTGACGACATCTCCTCATCCCAGCCATTAAGCTTTCTTACTGTATAGATGTCGGTCACAGCATAGTTTTTATCAAAATCATTCATATTGGTGGCATAAATGCCTGCTATCTCAAACTTGCGGGCCCTCATAGACTCCTCACCCATGAAGTAAGCAAAAATCTTATCACCGAGCTTCACACCTAAATCGGCAGCAACTTTCTTAGAGATGAGTATCTTATTAGTCGCCTCATCTGACGAGAAGTACGGCATCTCGCCTTCCAGAAGGCAGCTTTCCAGAAATGAACGGTCGTAGTCCTCACCCACCCCCTTGAATGTCAGTCCTCTGAAGTCTTCCTCTGTCTTTAGAATACCAAGCTTTGTAGCATAACGTTGGATATGATCAACCTGCTTCACACATTCCACTCGGTTGATGAGAGTGTCATTGGTAAGCACAGGAAGCATCTGATAATTCTGGTCCTGAGTGAGACTTACCAGCTGTATGTGGCCTCCAAAGCCTTTCACCTTCGAACTAACCTCCTCCTTGAAACCAAGAACAACACCAAGACTTATAATCATCACAGCCACGCCTATCGCCACGCCAGCAAGTGCTATACGAATAGCAGGACGAGAAAACCTTTTCCCGTCCTTTGTATTGTCAGCGTAGATACGCTTAGCTATGAATAGTTCGAAATTCATTATTCGCTTACTCTGCCAGGATATGCTTCAAGAGCTTTTCTCAAGACAAACAAAGCGCGTACAAGGTCTTCCTTCTTCAGCACATAAGCGATACGCACCTCATTCTTGCCTGCACCTGGTGTAGTATAGAAACCTGCCGCAGGAGCCATCATCACTGTCTCGCCCTCGTAGTTGAACTCTGACAGACACCATGCACAGAATTTCTCGCAGTCGTCAACAGGCAGACGGGCAACTGTATAAAATGCGCCCATAGGTATTGGCGAATATACACCTGGTATGCGGTTCAAACCGTCAATGAGGCATTTCCTGCGCTCTACATATTCGTCATAAATGTCACGACTGTACTCTTCTGGAGCATCGAGCGACGCCTCAGCAGCAATCTGACCGATGAGAGGCGGACTGAGTCGAGCCTGACAGAACTTCATCACAGCCTTACGAATTTCAGGATTCTTGGTGATGAGAGCACCAACACGGATGCCACATTCGCTATAACGCTTGCTCACTGAGTCAATAAGCACCACATTGTCTTCTATACCTTCAAGATGACATGCAGAGATATAAGGGCTTCCTGTGTAGATGAACTCACGATACACCTCGTCAGAGAAGAGATAAAGGTCATACTTCTTCACAAGGTCACGAATCTGATTCATCTCACGGCGAGTGTAGAGGTATCCTGTTGGATTGTTTGGATTGCAAATGAGGATGGCACGAGTGCGCTCATTGATGAGTTCCTCAAACTTCTCCACCTTAGGGAGAGAGAAACCCTCGTCAATGGTTGTCGCAATAGTGCGAATCACAGCACCAGCACTTATGGCAAACGCCATATAGTTAGCGTATGCAGGCTCTGGCACAATAATCTCATCGCCAGGATTGAGACAAGCAAGGAAAGAGAACAGCACAGCTTCTGAGCCGCCACTTGTAATGATGATGTCATCGGCTGTGAGATTGATATCATATTTCGCGTAATAGTTTACGAGTTTCTCGCGATACGAACGGTAACCTTGTGACGGACTGTACTCAAGTATTGTACGGTCAATATTCTTGATGGCGTCAATAGCCACTTGAGGTGTTGGAAGGTCAGGCTGACCGATATTGAGGTGATACACTTTCACCCCGCGCTTCTTAGCATCTTCAGCAAGAGGAGCAAGCTTACGAATTGGCGAGCTTGGCATCTCTGTGCCACGAATTGATATTTTTGGCATATCTTATAAGATAAAATTATTTTCTAATTATTGCAATATTCATGCAAAGTTAATAAAAATATATGGGATAGCACCTCTAACTCAAAAACTTTTTATACATTTGTCTAAAATTTATAATTATGAAAGTAGGAATTATTCAACAAACATGTTCTGATAGCATAGAAGACAACAAAAACAAACTTGCACAGAACATTCGCAAAGCCGCTTCACTCGGAGCTCAGCTTGTAGTGCTTCAAGAGCTACACAACTCATTGTATTTCTGCCAGACAGAGAACACTCAGCTCTTCGACCTCGCAGAACCAATACCGGGGCCATCAACAGAGTTCTATGGAGCACTTGCCAAAGAACTTGGCATCGTCATTGTCACGTCTCTCTTTGAACGCCGTGCAGCAGGACTCTACCATAACACCGCCGTCGTTCTTGAGAAAGATGGCTCAATAGCTGGCAAATACCGCAAGATGCACATCCCTGACGACCCTGCATACTACGAGAAATTCTACTTCACTCCAGGCGATTTAGGTTTCCACCCTATCGACACATCTGTAGGCAGACTTGGAGTGCAGGTGTGCTGGGATCAATGGTATCCAGAAGGAGCTCGCCTCATGGCGTTGCAAGGAGCAGAACTACTCATCTACCCTACTGCCATCGGCTATGAGTCTTCCGACACGCCCGAAGAACAGGAGAGGCAGCGTGAGGCATGGACAACAGTGCAACGAGGTCACGCTGTTGCAAATGGAATACCTGTAATTGCTGTCAACCGCACAGGACTTGAACTCGACCCGTCAGGACAGACCAATGGAATATCCTTCTGGGGCAGCAGTTTTGTCGCTGGTCCTCAGGGCGAAATAATCTATCGAGCACCAAAAGATGAAGAGGTGGTTCAAGTCATCGACATCGACATGCAACGCAGCGAGAATGTTCGTCGCTGGTGGCCATTCCTACGCGACCGTCGTATCGAAGAGTTCACTGGTCTTACAAAAAGATTTATAGACTGATACACATCGAATTTTATAAAAATTACAGTATAAATTCACATATCCCCCTCCTAACAAAGCATGTTAGAAGGGGGATAAATTGTATCATGAGTTTTGGGTTCTTGAGTTCTTAAGTTCTGAGTTTTAGAGTTCACGGACAGAAAACACTAAAACGCCTATTTTATGCTCCCAAAACCAGACGAGCTAAGCATCAGATGCTTTAGCCCGTCAAGCATAGATGCTCTGCCTCGCCAAGTATATACTCTCTAAAGGGCAAAGCATAATGAGGTACAAACGAAGAGCAATTTGCCGATGCAGAACACAGCATGTCAGCAATAACACACACATCAATTTGCTACAGCAAGCATCAAAATAGAAAGAATAGGAACGGCTAAATTGCTACAGTAACATGCGGAACCCTATTAGAATCCAATACATTTTCACGAAAATAACACACATATAATTATTATATCATCATATAATTCATTAGAATAGCGTTTTTCTACATTTTTATTCGTATCTTTGTCGTGATTATAGTATGAATAGTTAACGGAACGAGAAAGAAAAACAAGAACAGTTTAGTGCATTTTATACTATGTATTATATAATAATCGAAAAAACAGATACCATGACGACAATCGAAATTAAAAGAATAACGGACAGATATGCTTCGCAATGACAGGAAGTCTTTACCCTGCTACCGCTGAGCAAATGGTTTTACTCAGTATCATGCATTTGACAAGATATCTTTCATGAAATAACGTAACTACTATGAAAAGAAACTCATACCTCATAGGTGAGGCATTCAAGAACTACCTGACAGCATCAATATTGACCGTTGCTGCCACTCAGATTGCCAATATAGCCGATGCATCTATTGTAGGAAACCTCATCGGTCCGGAGGCATTGGCTGCTGTAAACCTGAGCAAACCTGTGCTGCAGGCCATCTATGCTATTTCGGTCTTCTACATCTCAAGCACCACCATGATGGTAGGCATTGCCATCGGCAAGGGTGACAAGACAAAGGCTAATAAACTCTTCACTTTCTCTATGCTGACATCATTATTGCTTGGCGTAGCATTAGTTGTGGGAGGCATTGCAGGTTTTGACTCCCTGTCACAGATACTATGCAATTCCGACACCCTTAGGCCGATGACCAACGACTTCTTGCGCGTAGCTGTACTTTCTTCTGTTCCTCAGTTGCTGATGTACACTTTCCATCAGTTCGTTACTGTCGATGGTTCGCCAAAGCTTATAACGCGTGCTGTGATTGTGGGAAATATCTTCAATATTCTGTGCGACATCCTGTTTATTAAGTATTTCGGATGGGGCATTTCAGGTGCTGCGTGGGCTACTTTTATCATGTATATAGTATGCGTACTGATGGTGTTGCCACACTTCCGCAAGAAAGGAACACTGCGTTTAAGTTTACCTAAATTTGGCGACATCGACTATAAGCAGATTGCAACATACGGTTTTCCGCTTTTCATCAGTACCGTGTTGATGTCGGTACAGTTCGTGAGCAACAACTATGTAGCGAGTACCTATCTTGGTGATGATGGTCTGATTGCCCTTGCCGTGTGCATACAGTTGTTAGCATTCTCGATGATAATTTTGGCGGGAATACTTCGTACCATTCAGCCTGTAGGTTCTATACTGAAGGGCTTGGGCGATGACCGAGGCATGCTGTTTTTGCTCAAGAAAGCATACATCTTCCTTGCTATCTGCCTGACAGCATTTGCCCTTATGCTTGTAGTTTTCCCATCTCAGATATCAGCACTTCTTGGTGCTACCAACGAGGGAGCGTTGAATATCATAATGAAAGCCCTTCCGCTCTTCTCGCTGAACATCATCATGCATGCATTACTCTGCAACTTAGTGCCTGTGTATCAGTTCTACGGACACAAGAACCTCGCCTTAATCCTATCGTTCGGTCAGACTCTGTTGCCTATGTTCGGTTTCTGGCTGCTTCAGGGCGGTTGGATAGGTTTCTTCCTCGGACAGGCAGTAGTGGCAGTAGTTATCCTGATATGTACTGCTGTGATAAGGAGCAAGGACAAGTCACTAACACCTGTATTCCTCATCCCAAGGGGTGAAGATAAGGATGTATATGATGTGACCATCGATACCACTATTGCTTCATTAGGCGAGAGTACCAACGATATGCTTGCCTTCCTGCAGACGCAAGGATTGTCCAGAGAATCATCAAACAAGTATGTGCTTTGTGCCGAGGAATTGCTAAAGAACATCATTGACCATGGACATGCCAAGTATGTAGATATTCGTGCTACCAAGAGCATCATATCGATACATGATGACGGCAAGCCATTCAATCCGCTGGAGTATAAAGGCGAAGGTTTTGGCCTGAAGATTGTCAATGGCATCGGCACCGACATGAAGTACGACTACCGCTTTAACCAGAATATGATTACGATAATGATAAGCAATAACTAATATAACATAATATGGACTATTCAGCATCTGCACTTTCGTGCGCCCAGCAAGGTGTGTATATTGACTGCATATTACATCCTGATAAGTTAAACTATAACATTCCGTATAGTCTCACTTTCAGCAATCTCGTTTCTCCACAGAAACTGGCTGAGGCAACAAGTTATGTACTTTCATGCCACCCAACGCTCTATTCTGTTTTTGAGAGTCGCGAAGAGAAGGTTGTCCAGGTTTACCGTAATGAGCTTTCGATACAAGTGAACATACGGACAGTGACTGCTGATGAGGTGTCAACTGCCAAGGCTGCATTTGTCCGCAGCTTTGACATTGATCGTGGACCGCTTTGTCGGGCAGAGGTTCTTGCAACACTGGCAGAAACCATTCTGCTTATTGACATTCACCACCTTGTGTGCGACGGAACTTCCATGAATCTTCTATTACACGAGATTTGTGCCTCGCTTGAGGGAAATGCTCCTGCAGAAGAACAGCAAGGCTATGCTGCATTTGCTGAAGCCCAGCATGACAATACCGCAGATCATAAGGCATACTATGACCAACTACTGAATGAAGCAGAGCCAACATCCTTGCCTACAGACCTCAACAGAGGTGAAGGATGCCACAAGGAGATAGTATGGCAAGTATGTGCGGACAATGTCATGGAGCGTGCTAAAGCCATGGGTACAGCACCTTCAGCATTGTTCATGAGTGCTGCATTCTATACCCTTGCCCGTTATGCCAATACCAAGTCGGTGTGTATGACTACCATCAGCAACGGCCGGCAGAATCCATTGACCAAGGGAGTCGTGGGCATGTTTGTCAATACCATACCGCTGGTAAGCAAGCTTGAGGATGTCTCAGTGAAGGAGTATATCCTCAAGAACCGTGAGATGTTCGTCGAGACACGCCAGCATGAAGAGTATCCTTTCGGCAACCTCGTCAATGACTATGGCATTGAGCAGAAAGCGCGATTCACTTATCAATACGGTACTTATAAGCCATTGACAGTAGATGGTAAGGATGTGAAGCGTGAAAGACTTCGCACCAATGATCATGAGAACCCATTTACTGTAACTATCAATGAGGTCGATTGTAAGCCTGCCATTATCATCAACTACGATAGCGCTCTTTATTCTGAGACGATGATAAGCCGCTTTGCTGAATCCATGGATGCCGTCGTGTCACACTTCATTGATAATCCAGAGGCAAGGTTGCTGTCAGTCTCTATTATGAGTGTACCACAGGAAGAGGAACTGAAGGATCTTCGTCAGACCTGTCTCGACCCTCATGCCGTTCGCTTCCCACTCTTCCACAACAGCATAGAGCATTGGGCAGAGCAGACACCAGACGCAACAGCCCTCATTGCTTGTAATGAGACTCTCACATACCGTCAGTTCAACGAGAAGGCAAACATCCTCGCGCACACATTAATAAATAAAGGTGTAGTACCTGGTGACCGCATCTGCCTCCTGCTGCCTCGCAAGAGTTGGCATCTTATCGCTATGTTCGGTGTGATGAAGGCTGGCGCTGCTTATATTCCTTGCGACCCAGAGTATCCAGCTGAGCGCATCAACCTCATTACTGAGGATAGTCACGCACGCTATGTTATCACTACAGCTGACAAGATGGCAGATTATGGTGAGCGTGCTCTCAACATTGAGGACATCCTTGCCGAGGATAAGCCAAAGACAAATCCTGCAATAGCGCAGGATAGCGACAGTCTGGCTTACCTCATCTATACCTCAGGTTCAACTGGTCGTCCTAAGGGTGTTATGCTTCGTCACATGGGTATCTGTAACTATCTTACCCCACACAAGGAAAACCGCCACATCTATGCCTTCGTTAACGAATGTAATGCTATGATGGGTATCACTACCGTCTCTTTCGACTTGTCGCTGAAGGAATTGGGAGCAACGCTTTACAATGGCAAAACGCTTGTATTGGCAAATGAAGAAGAAATCATGTCGCCAATCCTGATGGCAGATCTTTATAGGCGTACAGGATGTGATGGCTTCAACGGAACACCATCGCGCCTGAAGATGTTCCTCGAATTGCCGGAGTTCCAGGAAGTTATTAAGGATGTCAAGGTGATTATCCTCGGTGGTGAGAAATATCCAGCAACGCTCATCCCTCAATTACGTTCCCTCACTAAAGCCCGTCTCTTCAACACTTACGGTCCTACCGAGATTACGGTCAGCTCGAATGTCGGTGAACTGACCAGCGAGGAGAAAGTAACTGTAGGCGAGCCATTGCTCAACTACAAGGAGTATGTAGTGGATGTCGATGACAATGAGCTTCCGGTGGGAGTAGTCGGAGAGTTGCTGATCGGAGGACTTGCGGTAGGCCGGGGCTATAACGACCTGCCCGAGAAGACTGCCGAAGCATTCATTGAATATCAGGGAGAACGTGTTTATCGTTCGGGCGACTTTGCCCGCTGGCTGTCGAATGGAAAAATAGAGATTCTTGGTCGCAAGGATCACCAGATAAAACTCAATGGTCTTCGCATAGAACTTGGTGAAGTTGAGACAGTGCTGAACAAGCAACCACAGGTCAAGGAGGGCGTGGTCATGATTAAGAACGTCAAAGGTCATGATCATCTTGTAGCGTACTACACTTCCAATGAGAGTGTCGATGAAAATACACTCAAAGAGCAGATGGCTACAAGCCTTACCGACTATATGGTGCCAACCATCTTCATGCAGCTGGACAAGATGCCTATCTCGCCAAATGGAAAGACCGATCTCAAGGCATTGCCTGAGCCAGTAATGAATGATGAAGATACCGATGACGCTACTCCTCGCGAACTCAATTTCCTGGAGAAGAAGCTTTCCGACCTTGTATCTGGTATCTTGGAAACTGACAATGTATCCATCACAAGCCCTTTGCGTCGCAGTGGATTGACATCACTTCTGTCCATTAAACTTGCAGCACAACTCTATAAGGAGTTCGGTATCAAGTTCAAGGTAAAGGAACTTGCTTCGGGTAGTATCATGGATATTGAGAATGTGGTTCTTGCACAGACATTTGAAAACCCTTCGACTAGCTCAGGGCAGTCTCTCAATGCGCTTCGCTCCGATAACAACAACCATTCGGGCGAAAAGTCGTCGTTGACTTCTGCACCACTCTCATATTCTCAGTTGGGCGTATTTACCGAGTGTATGAACCATCCTGAGGACGTTCAGTACAACCTGCCAAATTGTTTGACAATGCCGCAAGGCGTCACTTCGCTTCAGGTCACAGATGCCCTGAAGAAAATATTTGAGGCACATCCATATCTGAACACCCACCTCGTGAATGATGACAATGGCGATACCTACCAGTGTCCAATGCAGGAGGAAATGCAGATTCCTGTACTCCAGATGAGCGAAGATGAACTGGAGCAGGAAAAGGCATCGTTTGTACGTCCATTCCACCTCATAGGTGGTCCGCTCTACCGTATGGAGATTGTGGAAACACCATCTGGCGTGCATCTGCTGCTTGATTTCCATCATCTCATTATGGATGGCGGTTCGCTTGATATATTCTACAACCAGCTGTGTAAGGCTCTTGATGGCGAATCATTGGAGAAAGAAGGTTACGACTACTATCAGTTCGTTGCAGATCAGAAGATCGAAAGCAAGACAGAAGACTTTTTTGCCAGCCAGTTGGGACAGATAGAGGATGCTTCGGCATTCCTTCCTGATGAATATAATGCCAATGACGACCATGCTGAGGCTCGTGTGAGGTGTGCAACAGACCTGAATGCGGTGGAGTTGAAATGCCATGCGCTTGACATCACTCCGGCATCGCTGTATCTGGCTGCTTTCATGATGGCGGTCAGCAAATATACCGCAGAGGAAACTGTCGGCATCTGCACTATCTCGAATGGCAGAAGCAATGTGCTCGTCAGCGATAGCTTCGGAATGTTTGTAAACACGCTTCCGTTGATTACGAAGGTTGATCCTGAGTTGACCGTTGATGATTATCTGCTGCAGGTGTCTCGTACATTCTCACAAACCCTCGACAATGAGAATTATCCATTTGCCAAGATAGCAGAAAAGTATGGATATGCGCCTAATATAATGTATGCCTATCAGGTTGGCGTTATCAATGCCTATAGTTGCAGCAAGGGCGCTCTGCAATTGCAACGACTGCATTTGCAACGTGCTAAATTCCCTGTGGCTGTCTTCGTCAGTGGCTCTAAGGGTCAGGGTGGATTTATTGAGGTAACGTATGATGCAAGCCTCTTCTCCCAGGGAATGATGCAGGGACTGGCTGATGCCGTACAGAATATCGTGGGCGGTATACTGACCAAGAAGCACATAAAGGATATTGAGGTGTGTGATGAGCAGATGATTGCTACACTGGATACCTTCAATGCCCACACTAACGATAACGATGACGATAATCCTTCGACAAGCTCAGGACAGGCTCAAGATGAAACCGTCCTCTCACTCTTCCTGAAGGCAGCAAAGCTGTATCCTGACCATGTAGCTGCTGTATTCAAGGAGAAACAATACACCTACAAGCAGTTGGATGAACTGACCGACAAGATTGGTGCGCTCATATATAATAAGGTTAAGGATTGCGGCAAGCAGGAACCTGTGGTATCTATCCTCATTCCTCGCAACGAGTACATGTTCATTCTGCCATTGTCAGCTATGAAAGCGGGTTGTGCCTATCAGCCACTCGACCCATCGTACCCACAGGAACGCCTTAACTTCATGGTTAAGGATGCTGATGCTGCACTCTTGATTGCTGATTCAGAACTCAAAGACATTGTCAATGAGTACGAAGGTGAAGTCCTGCTGACAGATAGTATTATAGAAGAAGCGTCAGCATTTGCAAATAGTCACCCAAGCTCCCTCCATCACAGGGAGGGCTGGGGAGGGTCTTCTCTCTTTATCCTCCTTTACACCTCTGGCTCAACAGGTGTTCCTAAGGGCGTGATGTTGGAGCATCAGAATCTGGTGGCATTCATTAAATGGTATCGCAGATACTATGACCTCAAGCCTAAGCACAATGTGGCAGCATACGCATCGTTCGGCTTTGATGCCAACATGATGGATATGTATCCTGCACTCACAACAGGCGCTACCCTTCACATTGTTGCAGAGGAACTTCGACTTGATCTTGTGGCATTGAACGAGTACTTTGAGCAGAATAACATCACCCACAGCTTCATCACTACTCAAGTGGGAGTGCAGTTCTTGCAGAACACAGAAAACCACTCGCTTAAGCACCTCAGTGTCGGTGGAGAGAAATTGGTTAGTGTCGATCCTGCTGAGGGCTACACTTTCCATAATGGATATGGTCCGACGGAATGTACTATCTTCACAACTACATTGCCAGTACTGAAGAAAGAGCCAAACATACCTATCGGCAAACCTACTGACGAACTGGAATGCTATGTGATGGACAAGAACCTGCATCGTCTGCCTGTTGGTGCTGCAGGTGAACTGGTGATTGTCGGCAAGCAGGTGGGACGTGGCTACCTGAATCGTCCGGACAAAACGGCCGAGGTATTCTTTACCTACAACGGCAAGCGTGCATACCACTCTGGTGACATTGTGCGCTATCGTGAAGATGGCAACATCGAGTTTGTCGGTCGTAAGGATGGTCAGGTCAAGATACGTGGATTCCGCATCGAGCTCAAGGAGGCTGAGGCAGTAATCCGTGATTTCGAAGGTATCAATGATGTTACCGTTCAGGCATTCGATGACCCTAATGGTGGCAAGTTCATTGCAGCATACATTGTCAGTGACAAGGAGGTAAACATTAAAGAATTGAATCAGTTTATCCTCGACCAGAAACCACCTTACATGGTACCTGCCGTAACTATACAGATACCAGAGATTCCACTCAACGTAAACCAGAAGGTCGATAAGAAGGCACTGCCAAAGCCAGAGGTTAAGCAGAAGGCTGCAAGTGATGCGCCAGCTGCACCGCTCAATGCACTCGAAACAGAATTGAAGGAAATCATTGCATCGGTAGTCAACACAGACGAGTTTAGCATCACCGACATTCTTGGCTATGTTGGATTGACATCAATCTCAAGTATCAAGCTTGCAACCCTCATCTACAAGCGTTTCGGAATACAAGTCAACTCAAAGACTCTTGCCAAGGCAGGATCGCTCCAAAGCATTGAGAACGAGATTCTGAACAACTGGATGAAGGGTGAGGTTATAAGGTCATCAAATGCGGAGGAATCCCAGAACCTTAAAACATCAAAACATCAGAACCTTACAACAGCTCCTCTGTCCTTCACCCAGCAAGGTGTATATACCGACTGTATGGCAAATGCAGGTGGCATTCAGTACAACATCCCTTATGTACTTACCTTCTCTGAGGGCGTAACTGTTCAGAGACTGCAGGATGCCCTCAAGCAGGTGATTGCTGCTCATCCTTACATGATGTGTCATTTCATCACCAACGGCAATGGTGACATCGTTCAGCAGCCTATCCAGAACTTTGAGCTTACCATACCTGTTGCCAAGATGAGTGTTGCCGAATGTGAGGAGCACAAGAAGACATTCGTCAAGCCATTCGACATCAACAAGGGTCCTCTCTTTCGCTTCGAGATTTGTGAGGTTGAGAGTCAGGTTGTGCTTTTTGCCGATGTTCATCACCTCATAAGCGATGGCTTCTCTGTCAACATGCTCTATCATCAGCTTTGTCAGGCTCTTGATGGACAGACCGTCAGCAAGGAGGCATACGACTATTACGACTTTGTACACGACCAGACTCTGGACGAGGCTGCTGATGAGTATTTTGATCAGACCATCGGTGGCGTTGAGGAAGTGTCGCGCCTGTTGCCAGATATATTCAAGGAGGGCTTGCATCATCACCAGTGTACCGTGAGTGCCATTGTGCCATCTTGTGGCATTGATGCACTTTGCCGTCAGCAGGGTATTACTCCTGCGGCATTCTTCCTTGCAGCATCTGCACTCACCGTGAGTCGTTATCTGTGTGAGGAGGACATCACGATGATTACCATTTCGAATGGCCGAAGCAACCTGAAGATATACGATACCATGGGTATGTTTGTCAACACATTGCCTCTGGCATTGCATGTAGGTACTGCCGATACCATCGAGACCCTGCTGAAGCACGTCTCTTCTGTATTTGATGCTGCCATCGACCATGAGAGCTATCCTTTTGCACGTGTAGCCAAGAAGTATGACTTCATGCCACAGATCAGCTATGCTTGCCAGATGGGTGTGATTGACCAACTGCAGACTAAGGAGGGCATGGTGAAGATGGATAATCTTGATCTTGATATTGCCAAGGTTCCGGTTGCTATCTATGTCAACGGTTCGTTTGAGGATGGATTGACCTTGGTTGTCAATTATGACTCAAGCCTCTATACCGATAAAATGATGCAGCACTTCGTTGATGCCATTGCCAATGCGGCAGGTATGCTGGCTGAGAAGCAGAGCGTCAAGGAGGTTTCACTCACTACCGAGAAGGAATGGACTCTGCTCGACAGTTTCAACTCGCCACTCTTTACCGACTATGATCATTCGGATAGTGTTGTTTCGCTCTTCCGCAAGAAGGTGGCAAGCCATCCGGACAAGATGGCAGCTGTCTTTGGTGACAAGCGCTACACATATCGTGAGCTGGATGAGGCTACTGACCGTTTGTCACACATTATATATAGTAAGGTGACAGCAATCACATGCAAGACCGACTTGAAGGAACAGGTGGTAAGTATAATCATCGATCGCAACGAATGGGTATTCCTCTTGCCACTTGCTGTACTGAAGACGGGGTGTGCCTACGAGCCACTTGACCCATCATATCCATCGGATCGTCTGAACTACATGGTGCAGGATGCCAAGGTATCATTGCTCATCGGACAGGAAGAGTTAATTGGACAGGTGAGCGAATATAAGGGAGAGGTAGTGACAACAAGCGAGCTGGAGAAGATATTACTCAATGATAACGATGACAATAACTGCCTTTCGATTGAGCCATCTCCTTCTGATCTCTTGTTGATGCTTTACACCTCAGGTTCTACAGGTAAGCCTAAAGGCGTACAGATTGAACATCATAGCCTTGTCAGCTTTGCATACGGTATTTCAAAGGCAGACTTCTATGCAGAGGACTGTGTGGCTGCTGCTTATGCATCGTTCGGCTTTGACGTGTGTATGATGGATACTTTCTGCACTTTGCTGAATGGTGGTACTCTCGTTATCATTCCTGAGGATATGCGACTTGAACTCAAAGCATTGTCTGAATATATGGAGAGCGAGCACGTCACTCAGATTTTTATGACCACTCAGGTAGGCGTACAGTTCCTGCAGAACTATCCTAACGTCAAGCATTTGCGCTACTTAGGTATGGGCGGAGAGAAGTTGCCAGCGGTCAATCCGGAAGGTTTGTCATACAAGATTCTCAATGGCTATGGCCCTACTGAGAATACTTGTGGTGTGAGTCTCTTCCCTATCAAGCACTGGGAGTCGAATATCCCATTGGGACGTCCATTCCCAACCATTCAGGGATACGTACTCGACAAGGCAGGACATCGTCTTCCTCCTGGAGCATGTGGTGAGTATTGTGTCGCAGGCGACCAGCCAGCTCGTGGATACCTTGGATTGCCAGAGAAGACTGCTGAGGTGTTCGTGGAGTACAAGGGAATGCGCATGTACCATACTGGAGATGTTGTGCGCTATCGTGAGAATGGAGACGTCGAATTCGTAGGTCGTAAGGATGGTATGGTCAAAATCCGTGGATTCCGTATCGAGCTCAAGGAAGTTGAGGCCGCTATCCGACCATTCGAAGGTATCAAGGATGTTACTGTCCAAGCATACGACTATGATGGTGGTGGTAAGTACCTTGCAGCCTTTGTTGTAGCAGACAAGCAGATCAACACTGAAGATCTCCTTGCCTTTGTGAAGAGCCAGAAGCCACCATATATGGTTCCTGCCATTGTGATGCAGATTGACAAGATCCCGCTTACCGTTAACCAGAAGGTGGATAAGAAGGCTCTGCCAAAACCACAAATGGCTGCTGCTGCATTTGTCGCTCCTAAGAACAAGATCGAGGAGGATTTCTGTCAGATATTTGCAGAAGTCTTAGGACAGGAAAAGGTGAGTGCTACAAGCGACTTCTTCGAGATTGGCGGTTCAAGTATCATTGCGCTCAAGGTGGTCATTGCTGCCGATAAGCGAGGTTATACCATTGTCTATAATGATGTCTTTACCTACACCACTGCTCAGGATATGGCAGAGTATCTGGGAGCTGCCCAGTGTGAAACCGAAGACGAAAGCAGAACCGAAAACCACTCCACTTATAATGAAGAGTGTTTAGGAGAGGCTTCTGTCTATGGAGCTAACACCACCGAGATTGCACCTGACGGCTATGACTATCGCGCCATCAATGAATTACTACGTGGTAATACCATGGAAGCATTCAAGAATGGTGAGACACAGCCAATTGGAGATGTACTCCTCACTGGTGCAACAGGTTACCTCGGTATCCATGTGCTGAAGGATCTTATCGACAACTATACAGGCAAGGTATATTGCTTCGTACGTGTCAAGGGTCCTGTGTCTGCCGAAAATCGATTGAAGCACTTGCTGTTCTATTACTTCGACAATGAGTATAATGACCTTTTCCAGTCAAGCGGAAATAGTGATGCACGTCTCTTCATTATAGAAGGCGATGCAACGGATTCAAAGTGTCTGGATGGATTTAGCAGAACGGGTATTACTGTTATTAACTGTGCAGCTTGTGTCAAGCATTTCTCGAAGGGCAATGAGATCGAAGAAATCAATGTTGGCTCTGTTCGTAACCTTGTGGCATGGTGTATCAAGAGTGGTTCGCGTCTGATACACGTATCAACTGGCAGCGTCATGGGAACTTCGGTTGACAATATGCCACCTAAGGGTTTCCGTTTCAACGAGAGGATGCTTTATGTAGGTCAGAGCACTGAGGACAATCAATATACTCACTCTAAATTCATGGCAGAACGCCTTATCTATGAGGCAATGCTCACTCAGGGACTCAATGCCAAGGTAATGCGTGTGGGCAATCTGGCTCCTCGCGATAAGGATGGTGAGTTCCAGATTAACTTCAAGTCTAACAACTTCACAGCTACACTGGCAGCATACGGAGCATTGGGTGTAATACCTTACGAGGGTATGGATGCTCATGTTGAGTTCTCGCCTATTGATAAGGTGGCTCGTGCCATTATGCTGCTGTCAACTACCCCTCGCGAATGTGTCTGCTTCATGCCAAGCAATCAGCATCGTCCTATGATGGGTGACATTGTGATGCAGTTGAAACCACTTGGATATCCAATGCGAATGGTTGAAGCCTATGATTTCAAGAAGGCAGTTCAGGCAGCCCTGAATAATCCGGATAGGGTTGACAAGATGCGTCCGTTGATGGCTTACAACAGCAGTCTTTCAAAGAATTCCATCCGTCGTTTGGGTTATGATGATCTTGATGTCGGCTACACCGTGCAGGTACTCTACCGTCATGGATTCCGCTGGCCTGTCACCTCTGTCGATTATGTAAGGCGTTTCTTGACCGTACTCTCGGGCTTTGATTTCTTTGAATAAGTAACTATGCAAAAGTTTATAGATCTATTTCACCAGCATGTCAGTGAGCAGCCAGATCATCCGGCTCTCATTGACAAAGATGGTGAACTGACATATCGCCAGCTTGATGACAAGGCTGAGACTCTGGCTCACGAATACATGGATCAGGGAGTCGGAGAAGGCGATGCTGTATGTGTGCGCGTTCCGTACTGCAAGGACATCATGTTGCATGCTATTGCCCTGCTGAAGATTGGAGCTGTATATGTGCCGGTTGACAGTTCTTATCCCGAGGACCGAGTAAGGTACATGATGGAGGACAGTCGTCGAGAGAAGCACGAAAGCGATGTAGCATTGATCCTCTACACCAGTGGTACGACAGGAAGGCCAAAGGGTGTGGTTCACACTCTGCAGTCGTTGATGAGCATGGTGCAGTGGCCTTGCAACCATCTGCCTGTTCCTATGTCGCCTGATACTCGTTGTGGTGTGGTTACCGGATTTACCTTTGTTGCAACTACACAGATGCTGTTCTCTACCATAGCTGCAGGTGGCACACTTTGCTTTGCCAGCGATGAGGAACGAAAGGATATGACATTGCTATATGACTTCATCAAGCGTCATGCCGTCACACATATCTTCATGTCTTCAAGCCTTGGTATGGCAATGCTGGAGACGTACGACATTACGGGTACACTCGTCATGGTAGGAGGTGAGAAACTGCGAAGCTTCAGTTCGATAGCCGGACAGAAGTTGCTCAACTGCTATGGCAGTACTGAGGGTGTAATGGTATGTTCAGCCTATGTCGATGGTACACAAAAGGAGATACCTATCGGTCAGCCTTGCCCTGGAGTGAAGCCTCGAATCATTGATGAGGAAGGGAATGAGGTGCAGTGTGGAAAGATCGGTGAGTTGACCTACACGGCAGGCTTTATGGCTCGCGAGTATCTGCATCTGTCTGAGCAGACCTCAGAGAAGTGGTTTATGGTCGATGGCGTGCGATACTATCATACAGGCGACCGTGTGCGTCAGGATGCTGATGGCAATATCTATTGCCTGGGTCGCACAGACAATATGGTAAAGGTCCGTGGATTCCGTGTAGAGACCGGTGAGGTAGAGCGACAGATTGCTATGGCCGTTCCGCAGACGGAATTGGTGGTGGTTCTCAGGTCCGTTCATGGTATGGATCATCTGGTCTGTTTCTATCAATCAGCCACTGAGGTTGACACATCTATGGTACAGAAGGAGATTTCCAAGTATCTGGCAGAATACATGATACCAGATATCTGGGTGCGTGTGGATCACCTTCCTCGCAATGTGAATGGAAAGGTGGATCGTAAGTTGTTGCCTACACCTGCTATTTCGCGCAACAAGATGAGTGTGGCATACAATGAGGTTGAGATGCGTGTGCTTGAGGCAGCAAAGGCAATCATTGGAGAAGCATTTACGCTTGATGACAACTTCTTTGAGTGTGGTGGTAGCTCGTTGAGCGCCATAAAGTTGGCTGCACAACTCAGGCAAATGGGTATCGGTACCACTGGTTCGCAGATTATACAGCTGAAAGTATTGAGGAAGGTGGCTGCATGTGCAGAGGTCAATTACGAGCGCCTGTGGACTGATGAGCAGTTCACTGAGATTTGTGATGCATACTCAAGACGAGGTGAGATCATTGAGAAGGTTCTGCCTTTGACAAATGCACAGGAGGATTGTCTGTTTGAATATCTAATGAATCCATCCACTGTTAAGTCACGCAATGTCTTTATGCTGAATACAGATAGTCATCTGGATCCAAGTTTGCTACGAAAGACTATCAATGACATTGCACAGCAGTACGAATGTATGCGCACATCTGTCGTTTTTCATCACCATTATCCATTCCAGCAGGTAGTGACCAATAGAAGTACTACACTAGTGGATTATAATATCCTTGATGATGATCGTGCAGTACTTGGCGATATAAAGGGTATCTATCATCATTTAATGCACGGGCCGTTTGACCCGGAATGTTCAAGTTCTTTCCGCTTTGTGTATGTCGAGGATCCTGCTGATTCTGCATTCCTGATTGTTCAGACCAGCTCTATCATCCTTTCGATGCATTCCATAAGGGTCGTGTTACTAGAGCTGATGTCTCGCCTATCAGGGTACTATCCTGAGGATAAATCAATAC
Organism: Bacteroidaceae bacterium; assembly: GCA_024401215.1. GTDB lineage: Bacteria > Bacteroidota > Bacteroidia > Bacteroidales > Bacteroidaceae > Minthosoma. The sequence continues at coordinate 19,405 of JAKSLL010000015.1, read as the reverse complement.
GCGACTGGCAGGAACTGATGCAGCAGGCGATTGAAAATGAAAATAGACTAAACGAAGAAGATAACAGTTCTCCGGGCTCTGCTTGCGTAGGACCTGCGGAACGACAGTTAACAGATACCAACCACTCCCTCTCTTGGGAGTGTCAGGGTGCGGCTCCATCGTTAATAAGGACCTACTCACCAATGCAAGCTGGCAAACCATCAGTCATCTTCGTACATACTGGTAATACGGGAAGTGACGCTTATTATCGTCTTGCTGACAGAATCGGAGATTATTGCGGCTTTGCTGTCATTGAGCCTTACAACCTGTACCATCAGGATGACATCCAGCATGGAATCAAAGCAATAGCGGAAAAGTACATCGAGATTCTTCATGACTATCAGCCCGAAGGACCATATATCCTTGGTGGATGGTGCTATGGTGGTGTTGTCGCTCATGAGATGGCATGCCAGCTTGAGGAACAGGGATTTGAAGTGAAGCACCTCATACAGTTCGATTCTCATGCACTTTCGGACGAGAGGCTTCTCTCTTTGGCGAGCGATATGCACTATGCTGTTGACAGATCATACTTTGAGGAGTGTCCATTGTTCCAGGATCTTCGTGATAACGGCATGCTCGAAGCGATAGTGCGCAACTACTCTCAGGTAACATACGATATCCTGCATCATTCTCCGAAGCATTTCAACGGTCCGCTAACTTATTTCAAGCCTATGCAGACACCTATGACGGCAACAGGCAAGAGCTTGGAGTATTGGCAGGAGATGATGAAGTATGATGCCGGAAACTTCGAGAAGTTCTGTAACCGTGAGAGATTACAAATCATTGAGATGCCTCACGAGCATGATCTAATGATGGACAATGAATCTTTGACTGTCTCTGTACCGGTATTGTTGAATATTCTCCGTGAGGAATAAACCTTTGCGCCTTTAAAACGTATAAACTTGACTTCTTTGAGGATGTGAGATAAGGCAAACTGTTTCAATTAGAACATATTGACAATCAACACGAAATGAGTTTTGAAATGAATCGGATTAAAATCTGGAAAACCATAATTATACTCTTATTATTCATACTACAGAGCAGTGCACTTCTGGCTCAGGATACCAATGAGACTGGAAGCCTGACGGTGAAGGTTGAAGGTACCGAATTGGAACATCTTCAGTCAGTGGCAGACATCATGGAGGTACTGCCGGGTTTGGTCTGCACTGAAGAAGGTTATTTCCTTATAGGCCGTGGCAAGCCAGACATCTACCTTGACAATCGCAAACTGAAAGAACTCTTGGAGCTTGACCAGATAAGTGCTGACAGGGTAAAGGAAATAGAAGTGTTACGTCATCCGGGTGTCGAGTATGACAAAGGTGTCGAGTCCGTCATCGTGATACGACTCAAGAAGAGTGAGGCAGAGGGTTTCACGCTCTCCAATGTTTTACGATTTGACCAGACACACGCCCTTTCCATCAACGAGCAGCTTACTCTGGGATGGCGAAGAAAAAGATTCACGCTCGGTGGCTTCGCAGGATGGAATGAGGACCGAAGCTATTGGCTGCGAAATATATTCATTAACCAATACGAGGATCATAAGCTCATCAATGAGGTCAGGCAGTCATCACATCCCGATGTCACAGCGAAATCGTTTTCCGCACGTTTCTCCCTGCGTTATGATTTCAACCATAGCAACAAGTTGTCGTTCAGATACTCATATCTCAACAGACCGACCTACGATACATGGCAGGAGGAACTGTCTTCGAAGTCTTGTTATCCTGACACTCGCCATGATTTTGCATTGGAGTATGAGGGGAAAATAGGAAAATGGAACGTCACCATAGCTAACAACAGTTTCATAGACCGACCTGATTTCAGCGTATGGCGACCAACTTATAATACCTTTTACCTGCGTAAGGAATTTGACTCGCGAACTTACCTGAAAGCCTCCCGAAAACTATGGCAAGGAAGCGTGACAGTGGGTGCGGAACATGAACTGGACTACATGGACTTAAAGATGTATGAGGACAACCCCTCGTACAACCCTCAGCAGCAATTATACTTCAGCACGCATGCTGAGCATCCTGATAATACTCTTGCGGCTTTCTTCAGTGCTATGCAGACCTTTGGCAGATGGACGATTGAGGCAGGTCTCCGCTACGAGCATAACAGCCATGCCTATCGCCCACTAAGTGATGACGGTCTGATGCTTTACCTTGATGACATACAGGCAAAGGGAGAGGTAGGAAGTCTGAAAACGGACGCCCTCGTGTCTGAACTCATGAAGAACCGCGAGGTAAGGTTTTCGAATGACCGTCTGTTTCCATCGCTGAAGGTTTCAACGAAAATAGGCAAATCGGAACTGTCTCTGAAACATACAGAGAACAGCATCCGCCCCTATCTCGGTCTTACACGCCTGAGGTACAGCGAACTGGAGATTCTCAATATGAAGATGCTTTGGACGGAGTACACCAATGCCTCTACGCTGGGGTGGAAATATGAATGGCTGAACCTCACAGCCACATATATGCACTATAAGAATCCTGTTTGTACGACAACATCGTCTCTTAACCAGTATAATGCCAATGATTATAGCGCCATGGATTATGCCATCATGCTGTCGCCGAAGGTAGGAATATGGAGCCCCATGCTGAATGTCAACTTGCATAAGCAGTGGTTTACGATGCCTCTGGCAAACGGAAAGGACGTTCTGAAAGAGCCTCTACTCATGATGGTGTTCAAAAATACGTTGCAATTTCCACGCAACTGGACTGTCCGCCTCAACGCACAGTGGCACAGCAAGGGTGCGAATCGCAACGATAGATTCTATACTACAGACTTCAATATGGACGGTTCCGTGCAGAAGAATTTCCCACGCTTAGGACTCAGTTTCGTACTCAATGCCCAAAACATCTTCCGCAGTTCGTACCTTGACATCTCCAGATACGTGCAGGAATACTACGGCGTATCTGAGGGATTACGTGACAGATTACCGCGAAAGCTGTCACTGACAGTAAAGTACGATTTGAAATAACCCGATTGCCGTAACAACTTATAAGCGATGCTATATTACTTGTGATAGTTTATTTTGCTATTAGTTTTGTCATTTAATGTGCATTTTTCAACTAAATTGTCAAAAAACTTAATAAAGCCATCTGCTAAAACAGAAATTTCTGTAACTTTGTTCTCGCTAATCATGTGATAGTTTGTTATAATTGCTATAAATGGATACTATAAAATTACGGCGATTATCACTAATTACCAAATTTCTAATCAGTTAATTTCGTCAAACTCACGTTAAATTATATTTAAAATTAAGTAAAATGAAACATTTTTTGATGGTAGCAGCAGCCTTATGCTGCATTATGTCTTCTTCTGTAATTCTTACTTCATGTGGCGACGATGACAAAGAAGAAATTAAAGAGAACAAAAAGCCATATGCTGTTGAGATGACTTACACGCTAAGCACAACAGAGGACATGCTCAAGTATTTCGACATCACTGTGGATTATTACAATGCTGCAGGACGCATTCAGAACGAACAGATTACAAATACAGAATGGAAAAAGACTGTTTCTCACAAGTTGCCTGCAACACTCGGTGCAAGAGCAACTGTTAAGCTTAAGGAAGGTGTTGATGTGAAAAGCATAAATAGAGTATCCTTGAAAACCGATAGGAAGTCATACGCTTATAAGACTGTAACGGAAACTGGCACAATGGTTGAATATCAAAGTTTCAACACTCCATCTACTATGACTATAAAAGGGGAGGACATAGAGGACTGGATCAGCAAACACAATGGCGAGCTGTCTAACTACCTTTTAGACTTTGATAAAGAAGGCAATACCACCAGCGCAACTTGGCCTGTTGACATCTTTTAATAACAGCACAACTCTTTATGTCTGAAATAGATAGGGCTGCAAGAAAATAATCCTTGCAGCCCTATTTTTAATAAGAGCAACCATTACTCTTTTAGGAGCAATGACTCATCTGTATGTAATCTGCAGTCCACTTATGCTGCAAGTTCCAACCCAAGAGGCCAAGAACTTTTGGCTGGACAATCTCTCTGTCACGCGCTGTAGGTGTTGAGAAATATGAAGGGCCATCAAGAATTATGCCGCGCTCATATCTTTCGGGATTGTCCTTGTCAACAATGGCAATATCAATCTTGAACTTTGACCTACCGATGTTTGTATGAACTGTATGACCTTCATTTCTAAGTTGTTCGGCTATCAGATTTGTGATTGGAGATGGACTCATCTGCACCTGCTGTGATGAAGGACATGGAAGTTTGCCAGTCTCGGCATACTCCAAGAATCGTTTAAGAGCAAGAACACCTTTGGCTGATGTTCGCTGCAAATCTATCTGATGCGGTTCAAGAGTGGAGAACACTCTCATCTCATAGCGCGCCCTACTGACTGCAACATTAAGTCTTCTCTCTCCCCCACTCTGGTTGAGAGGTCCGAAATTCATGCTCACCTTGCCATTCTTGTCTGGCCCATAACCTACAGAGAAGAGAATGATGTCTCTTTCGTCACCCTGCACATTTTCAAGGTTTTTCACGAACAGCGGTTCTTCGCCCTTCAATGCAATCTTCTCAAGCTCAGGTCGTTTTGACAAGGCATCCATCAGCATATCTTCTATAACATTAGACTGTACTTTGCTGAATGCGACAACGCCAATACTTCTCACAGGCTCTGGTGCATCATCAACGCCCTCCTCACTTGGGAGCATACGTTCAAGTCGTTCAATCACATCATTGACAATAGCCTTTGCCTCTGCCTTATTACAACGGCTCTTGCCAAAATCATAATAGCCATCGACATGCTGCAGAGTAACCTTTCGTTCCTGATCATTGACAGAAGGGAAAGTTATCAATCTGCCATCGTAGAAATGAGTATTGCTGAAAGCTATCAGACTCTCATGTTTTGAGCGATAATGCCAACTCAGATAATGTCCTGGCAATGATATTGATATGCAGTCATCAAGAATTGACTCAAGGTCATCAATGTCAGCGTCATCGTCATTTGTGCTGCTTGCTGTGAAAAAGCTTGTAGGCGGCATCTGCTTCGGGTCACCCACAACTACGGCAGCTTTACCTCTTGCAATGGCACCTACTGCCTCACTTGTCGGCATCTGACTTGCCTCGTCAAAGATAACAAGGTCAAAGAGGTCGCCACGCATCTCTAAATACTGCGCCACAGACAGAGGACTCATCAACATGCATGGACATAGTTGCGGAAGGATATGGCGAGTCTGGTCAAGTATGCGGCGAACAGAATACGCTCTTCCCTGTGAGGAGATGCGCTTGCGCAGGAATGTAAGTTCTTCCCTGATATTTACATCGCTTGTCTCTGCACGAGGAGTGCGCATAGAGAGTCGGCTGATGAGTTCCTGTCGTGTAAGTTCTTGAAACTTAGCTGCTATGCTGCGATACTTGCATATTATATCCTCAAACAGCATTCCGTTGAACGAACGTAATGCAGTGTCGTTATCCAACACATCAAGAGCCAAACGAAGATAGTAGCCTTTCAGAAAAGCATTGGCAGTCTGCTTGCCGCTGTTGCCATGCAGGTAATACTCCATTGCTGACGGTACGCTGTATTTCTGTATTTCCTGCGCACGAAGACTGTAGTGATACCAGAGACGCAATCTGTCTCTATTCTGACTCCAGGAGGTTATTGATGGCTCCAGGAGCTCGAGATTCTCTTTTATCGCAGAGTCTGTGTCAGCCACATCGAAGAACCTATTCCACACATCTTCCGTTTGTAGTATGTTCATCGCTGTACGCTTCATGAACCATCGATTAATCAATCCTTGTTCTTTGTGTTTTGAACTGATGATGGCATTTGGTAGTTCGTCAAAGCATCTAACAACCTGCTGCTGGTTTTCTGCTGTATTCTCCTTAGGATATAATCCGAGCAGAGGATGTACGCCAGGGTGAATGCCTATGATATTCTCAACAGTATCGAGAGTCTCAAAATGAGTGGCAAGTTCATGCACCTGAGCAATGCTAAGATGCTGAATATCTGCTATGCTGAGCGATAGAGCATCACCTTCGATGTCTAAATATCTATTTATATAATCATAGAGCGACAGTCCTTCTTTTCTTTCCGAATGGAGGGCTTCAACATAACTGTTGAGTTCTTGGCGTTTCTTATACAACTCCTCAGAATGCTGGTCATAATATGCTGGTGATGAAGCGACAGGCACATCAAGAGCCACCTCCATCTGAGACAGGAAGGACTTCTTGTCAACTTTATTGCTATGCAGTTCAAGACAGAATGGGTCCAATCCTATACGCTTAAGCCTATCCTGCACAACATCAAGAGCAGCCTTTTTCTCTGCCACAAACAACACACGCTTATTCTGGTAGAGGGCGTTAGCTATCATGTTGGTGATTGTCTGCGACTTGCCTGTACCAGGAGGGCCATACAAGATGAAAGAATTTGTATTGCCAGACTTCACAACAGCTTCGAGCTGAGAAGAATCCACATCCACAGGAATGGCATAGTCAGAAGGCTTAGACTTGCTGTCAAGAGTTCGTGCGTCAAGGGTATCAACATCATCAGTAAGAAGAAGTCTGCCCTCCATCAAACTGCGTAAAAGAGGATGCTGTTCGAGAACCGTAGGGTTGGAGTGTATGTCATTCCACATCACAAACTTAGCAAACGAAAATATGCCTATCATGCACTCTTCGACAATCTGCCATTGCGTGTCTTCTGAACGCTTTTCGTTTATCTCTGCTATTGTGGTGCTAAGAATGTTGAACACACGTTTCCAGTCAACCATATCATTCTCATCTTCAGGCACAGGAGTGAGTTTTGGAATCTCAAGTTCAAATGTCTGACGCAGCATTTCAAGGAGAGTGATGTTCATGAGAGGTTCCTCATCTCTGACACGTATGATATATTTGCGTGCACCATGACGTATTATCTCTATCGGTATAAACATTATCGGCGCGAAATATGGCTTTTCGCTATCCACCTCATACCAACGCAGAGTGCCAACAGAAAGGAAGAGAGTGTTAGCACCATTCTCTTCAAGACTGACACGCGATGCGCGATACAGCTCTTTAAGAGTGGCAAAATTATCTTTCTCATCTATATCGGCAGACAGCTGTTCGGCAGCGAGATGAGCCAGTATGACATCAATGGAGAGGTCCTTGACTGGTACGACATGCTTGCCCGACTTCATGTTCAGGAGGTTATTTCGGAGAGAGAGGTCAAGAAGTTTTCTCTCCCACAGCTGCTGTTTGCTTTTCAGTTTATTAGCTGTCGCTGTGCCATGTATCTCGTATGGATTTTTATTTGCAAGCTCATCAAAAAGAGCATCATAGTCTGTGTTGTCATGCATCTCCCATCCACCATGCTCCAACTGAATGCAATGAGGCAGAGGACGTATTCTGTTGAATCTTGCTATCTGGATGTCAAGATATAACTCAAAAATATTTGTATTACTGTGGAAAAAGCCCTCCCCCAGTCTGATTGCTTCAGTCAACGACTCACCTCGTGTCAGAGATGTTGCCTCTATAAGCAGAAGTGAGCGATGGTCTTCGTCAATACAATCCGCTATCACTTTGGAGTCATACCCCACCATTGGTATCATAGCGCTCGGATCAAGCCATGCACCCATGATAGCATGATTTTTGAAGAGAAGTATCATAGTTCTGATACCTATGCTTTCGAGACACGAACAAAGAAGGAGTGAGAGTTCGATACAATTCCCGAGCTTGTCATTCAGCACTTTGTCAACAAGTCGTATGCGCTGACCGCAAGTCTCAAAGCTTGCAGGTTCTGTGATGTATGTCACATCTTCTTCGAGGACAGTACGATAGACAGCCTCAATCTGATTAGCAACCCTCTGATAGTTCTTCGTCATGTATTGGTCAAGGTCACGCCTTCCTGACATTTCCTCAAGATATCGCGAAGCTCTCAGGCATATTGCTGGGATGCATGGATGATTGGGAGTGACAAATGCCGCCAGCATTTCGGGCATCACAGATGTACCATGCCACTGGTCAAATGCCATAAGCATCAAAGGCATAGACTGCTGAAGTATAATGCTGTCGCCAACTGTCAGAGTTATCGTGAATGATGTCTGCACCGCCTCTGTCAGCGACATAAGCTTAGAAGCAACAGGCATGAGTTGAGCTTCATCAAAGCTTATCTGACCTTTAGGAGGAATAACAGACACATTCTGACAACAAGTGTCCAGCATGTCGCCCGTAATCTCCACTTTTACATTCTCCCAAGCATCGCATGCGGAATCATTCTGAACAATGAACTTGCTGAATGCTTTATTGTCGTTAAGCATCAAAGCATAGTTGATAGATGGCAGATAATCAATCTGCACCTGACCATTAAAACAGCCAGTAATAGGTATAATTCTTTCCATATTGCTTCCTCCGTTTTTATCTGCCAAGCATCATTACATCGTCATCTCCAATCTCGTAATCCACATCTTTAGCAGACTCAGATGATAGGTATTGAGCAAAACCGCCATTCACTCTCCGTTCAGACGTTGTTGCCATAATCCCCGCTGCAGATGTTTCCTCTAATGCCTGTCTGAGATTACGAAGCGCATTGGAAGTAGCCTTAATGGCTTTCTTCTTGCATGTGTCAGGCATGTTGATGTCGAATGTAAGCTGCTGATGCTGAGCATTGATATGCATGATATGTTCAATATTGACAAGATAAGACTTGCCTACGAGAGAGAACTTTGATGCGAGATCCCTTGAAAGCTGAGTGTCAATCTTACGAGCTATCTCTGCACGCTGGAAACTTACTGTCTCTAACACATCACCGTCGGTGAGATGGATGTCACAATAATTTCCATCAGCAACAACATATAAGATGTTGTCTGGGCGTAAATAGTATGCCTCATTCTGATTACTAATTTCTAAAATTCTATTCTTAGCTTTCATTTCGGATGTTCTGCCTCCAACAGAAACAGCAATTTGCTGACTCAGAGAGACATTGACTTTTGTAATTTCTCTAAATTTTTCGTTATTACTCATATTTACATTATTTATTTATTAATTAGTAATGCAAATGTAAGTACAAATAACGGGATACCATGCAGAATAAGAAGCACTATGTATGAAAGCATATTCTCAAGGTACGAAAACAAAAAAAGCACCTTTTACGAGAATATTTTTCTTCGTAAACAAAAAAAAACAAAGAATCAGGCTCGTCAAAAACAATGAAGAAAAAACAACCTCCAAGCTCTATTTGTTGTGGAGTTAAAGGGGTGTCAAAGAGAAGGTAAAGAGGAGGTAAAGTGACTAATGTCTGTGACAAACGTCCCTTTAACTCTAAGCGAAGCGATAACTCCTCTTTAACTCCACTTTAACTCCCCAAACAGAGCAAGTTGCAAACTTGCTTGCGAAAGTTGAATATATTATAAATAAACAACTGTCATTTACTGTACAGCACTTGAATTGATACCGATTGTTCTAAATGTGGAGTGGATGCTCTGAACATACTGAGCACCTGCAACGATAGAGACAAAGAAACCGCGAGTAGTTGTGTTTGAGAAAACTACACTCACCAAAGTACTTGTACCATTAGGATGGTTCATAATATCACCATCAAACTGAACAGTCTCTGTCTTGCCTTTGAAAGTGATGGATTTTGATAAGTCTATCTTTGCTGACTGAGTGAACTTTTTATAATTTTCAGCAATTTCATCACCCGACATTGTTTTTGTATCAAAAGGTACAGCACCAAACACATACATCTGATCATCAGACCTGAACAACACTCCATCTTTCATATTATCAGCGAACAACTTAGCATTTGCTGGCACTTCAACAATGATACCAGTTGATTTTGAAGTGTACATTACCGTCTCTACCACTCCAGGAAGAGTGGCTTCCATCGAACTACTGCTCTCTGCTGGTTCTGTCACAGCCCATGCTGGACATACTGCAGCAAAAGCAAAAAGAAAAGATGCCGCAATGGCTTTAATTCTATTCATATTCATTTTTAATATTATTTCTATGCTAATCAATTTTAGACTTGCACAATGAAAAGGAAAATGACGCCTGACAAGACCAACTACAATGCTCTCTGTCTGCAGAACATGCCACTGAATTTCTCATCAACATTTTCAACTGGCGCATCAAAGATACCAAATACACTCGAGCCACTACCAGACATGCTGGCATATACCGCACCAAGATCGTACATCTCATCTTTGATGGCTGCTATCTCTGGATATTTAGTGAACACACTTGCTTCAAAGTCATTGACAACTGTGTCTTTCCATGTTTCGACAGGCTGCGAAAGCAATTCTGGGAGAGACACCTCAGGACGATGAACATTCACTTTAGCGTAGGCATCTTTTGTTGACACAAAGATGTCCGGCTTAACAAGCACCAGCTGTTTGTTTGAAAGATTGATATCTATAGGATGGAACTCATTGCCTATGCCTGTGGCAAATACGGGTTTGTCCTTTATGAAAAAAGCACAATCAGCACCAAGCTGGGCACAGTATTCTTCCATCTTCTCATCTGTGAGTCCTATATTGAAACGTTCATTGAGTGTCTTAATGGTGAATGCTGCATCCGATGAGCCACCTCCTAATCCTGCTCCCGTTGGCACATGCTTGTATAGACCTATGCTTACAGGAGGCAGATGGTATTCATCTCTCAAAAGTTTGTATGCTCTAACAACAAGATTATCATCAGGGCTTCCGTCAAGAACAGTGCCCATAACTTTAAGCTTATATCCACAAACAGGCACATTCTCTTCTAACTCCTTTATTTCCAGAGCATCTTGAAGAGTGATAGGATAAAATACAGTTTCGAGATTATGATATCCGTCAGGCCTCTTCTCTACCACATTCAAGCCTATATTGATTTTAGCGTTTGGATATACTATCATAGTGTTATTGATTTAAAGGGTGTGAAATAAATTGTTGTCTATCAAACACAAATTAGTTTATTCTGCGGAAGAATAACTACAATTTATTTTCCCAGTTAATACTTGTTGTTATTTCTCCTTTATCTTTATAATGCAAATTAACTAAAAGTTTTTTAGACCACAAAATAAATAACAAGATTTCGACCTGCATGGTTAAAAATAAACATAGCGTTTAACCATACAGGTCGAATAATTCTTAACAATTGCTGCTATCTTATATCATCAAATATCGAGTGCAGCATGATAGCCCTCATATATCGCTTTTGTGATGTTGGCTGGTCTGATACAGTCACCTATCTCGCGTACGAAAGGCGCACAATAGCGAAGAGCATCAACATCTGCACGATTGGCACGCTGACCTAATGCACAAATGACTGTCTTACCAGGCACCATGATCTCTTTGCCATCTTTGTCCATACAGATAACACCTTCAGGAGTTATTCTCATTCCTTTATATTCAGTGTGAGCATTGCAGTATTCTGCCACTTTACGCATAAGGATAGGACGATTGCGGATATTGCAGTCGGGAGCTAAGGTGTCACGCATTTCTACAAGTTCAACCTTCTTGCCTTCCATGCCAAGATGGACAGCACACTCACAGCCTGCCAGACCACCGCCAAGCACCACTACGGAGTCATCAACCTTATCCTTCTCAAGATAATAATTATTGACAACGACAACATTGCCGCCATCTATTCCTGGGATAGGCGGTACGAGAGGGGTGGAGCCCACTGCGAGAATTAAAGCATCAGGACGTTCATTATCAACATAATCTGCGGTGACACATGTATTGAGGCGTATCTCTACTCCTTCGTCAATTGCCTGACGCTCCAACACTTCACCTAACTGATACATCTCATATTTGAACGGTATGGCTTGTTCTGACTTCAATATTCCTCCTACCTTGTCAGACTTTTCACACAATATGACATTATGTCCCCTCTGAGCTGCTGTGACTGCGGCTTTCAAACCTGCGACACCTGCTCCAACAACCATTACTTTCTTACGACGAGCAGCAGGCAGCACCTCCATGCCTTCTATCTCTCGACCTACAAGAGGGTTTACAGCACAGCGGCGAGTGAAAGTTACAGGACGTTCAGCCATGCATGTATAACAGCGAAGACAGCGCACTATGCGATCTTCCTGCCCTGCCATTGCTTTCTGCGGAGTGAAAGGGTCTGCAAGAAGCTGGCGACCCATATAGACAACGTCAGCCTTTCCCTCTGCAATAATCTTCTCCATCTGCTCAGGATCACTGAGACCGCCAAGAGTAGCAACAGGCTTGCTCACATGCTTTTTAATCTCGGCAGCCAACCAAACATTCACACCATGAGGATCGAACATAGGCGGAGTGGTGTTGAAGAATCCAAACTGATATGAACCTGCAGACACATGAATAAGATCAACTAAATCCTCTATCGCCTGCGCAATCTTCACACCATCCTCAATGCCATAGCCGCCATCAAAAAGTTCGCTTCCGCTGAGACGAACCTCAACAGGAAATCCTGGCCCGACAGCCTCGCGAACAGAGGTTAGCACTTCGCGCACTATGCGGATACGATTTTCGAGACATCCACCATATTCATCATCACGATGATTTAGATAAGGTGACAGGAACTGATGAAGGAGCCAGCCGTGACCTGCGTGAACCATAATCATCTCATAACCTGCACGCTTACATAATTTAGCACTCTCACCATACGACTTGACGATTTCTGCTATCTGTTCTTTAGAGAGAGCCTTAACTGGACGTCCGTCTGGACGTGTGCCATCACTCGGTCCCCATTGGCAGAGACTTGACTTTTTGTTCTTGTCAGACATGTATGTGCCAGCATATTGTCCAGAATGTGAGAGTTCTATGCTCGGAACAGAGCCATGACGACGAATAGCATCAGCAACAAAGGTATGAGCAGGAAGACATCCTACGGTTTCAAGGTTGAGATGTAACATGTGACTGCCGTCTGTCTCAGGATGCACAACAAGTTCACTTACAGTTACCGCTGCTGCACCACCCTTGGCACGAAGTTCATAGAACCCTTGAGTGCGAGGTCCAGGACAACAATCTGGAGTTATGTCTGTCGCTCCCATTGGAGCAGAAAACATTCGATTGCGGAAAATTACATTACCCAACTTAATTGGGCTGTTTAGATGTGGAAATTTATTCACCATTTATATCAAACAACTGAAAAAGAGGGTGCATCATGGACACACCCTCTAAACATATCAAAATTAACAATTTACTTCTTTGCTGGAGCTTTCTTTGCTGCAGGCTTCTTTGCTGCTGGTTCTTTAGTAGCTGGCTTTGCTGCTGCTTTTGCTGCCTCTTTCTTTGCAGCTGGAGCCTTCTTTGGAGCAGGCTTCTTTGCAGGAGCTTTCTTTGCCACAGGTGCCTCCTTCTTCTCCTCTACAGGTGCAGCTTCCTTGACTTCTGCTTCGGCAGGTTGCTCTGTAGGGTTATACATCTCCAGTTTCTTGCGAAGCTTCTCAATCTCCTTATCCTTGGCAGCAATCTCTTCGTCCTGATTCTTAATCATTGTGATGAGACCGTCAATCTCCTCGTTGTCAGCGCCTCCATAGAGATTGTTGACGCGAGTGATGAAGTCACCAAGAATATTCATATAGTTTGTGAAAGCATCGTATGGAGAGTCATAAATGCCACGATACTGCATTCCAGGCTTTGTTGTCATAAAGCGGAAATTGTTTGAAGCCTGAAGAGAATCCCAGTCCTGCTGAATGCGGCGGTCGCCAGACACACGAACACGCTCAGCAATGCTGTAAAGCTTTTCAAACGCCTCACGCTGCATAACATTACCGAGCCAGCATGAAGTGTCGCGCTCCTCATCTACCCATGAGATATTGTATGGCACGTCGATAGGACCAACGCTGTCCATCTCGCATATCTCTGATGGGAAGGCAAATTCTATGTTACGCTCTTTAGCGAGAGCAGGAAGAGCCTTGAGGAAGTCAAGAATATGTGATGAAAGTGGATGGAAAACACCGAATGTTACGAGTTCACCAAAGATATTGATAACATCCTCTCCCTCTGGAGTCTTTGCAATCCAGTCGAGCCACTCCTCAGCAAAGAGAGGACGCTGAGAGAAGCGAACTGTGATATCCTCAGAAAGACTAATATCACGCATGAGAAGCTTGAGACGAGGGTCGTCAGCACAGCTATAAACATAATGTGGTGACTTCCAACCGAGCACCTGCTTAGCGCCTTCTGTAAGCATACCCTTGAAACCAAGAGACGCTATCTGCGCACCAATGCTGTTGTTATATATCAAAGATGAATTTCTGAACACCTTAGGTTTCTGTCCGAAAGTCTCTTCAATCTTTGCGCTCATCTTCAAAATCTCAGCAGCGAAACTTTCCTCATTTGCAAGAGACGCAAGACCATGGCTATATGGCTCACAGAGGAACTCCACCTTACCTGTTCTGTTAAGTTCCTGAAGCAAGTCAACAACCAGAGGAGCATGAAATTCGAGCTGTTCAAGACCGCAGCCAGAGAGAGAAAGAGCAACCTTAAAATTGTCGTTCTCACGAGCCATCTGGATAAGAGTTTGAAGCGCTGGTACATAAGAACGCTCTGCGATATCTGTTATTGAGCGCTCGTTCTCATAGTCATCGTAATAATAGTGGTCACGACCGATATCGAAGAAGCGATAACGCTTTAAGTGTATAATCTGATGAATTTCAAAATATAGACAAATCTTTTTCATAAAAGATCTCCTCCCAGCCCTCCTTCGTGGAGAGAGTAGAATATTTGTGGGAAGGAATTCTACTATTTATTGTGATATTAAATTTATGTATTAACTCTATGTGTCGCCAGCTTTTGGCTATCGTCCCTTCATTGGGTCGATATCCTCGCGAATCGCTTCAGTCTCCTCGAATGACTTATTCATGAAACCGCCATTAAATATACATTCGTCGTAGAGACGTCGTATGCGCAAGCTCACATTCACCCAAGTAATCTTATCAACTTCTTTGAGTCCCTCTTCAGCGAGATAACTGTGAAGACCGCTATTTGTACAGAGTGAATATATAGCATCAGCCATTGCGTTGATATCCCAGTAATCCACCTTGATTACCTTGTCAAGTATCTCACCACATCCTGACTGCTTGGAGATGATTGACGGAGTGCCGCATTGCATAGCCTCAAGAGGTGCAATACCGAACGGTTCTGACACCGAAGGCATGACAAACACATCAGATGCCTTGTAGCACTCATACACCTGCTTGCCTCGCTGGAAACCAGGGAAATGGCATCTGTCAGCAATACCCTTTGCGGCTGCCAGTTCCACCATCTCCTCATATTTATCACCTGAGCCAGCAAAGCAGAAACGGATGTTCTTTGAACGCTTGCACACAAGGTCTGCAGCTTCAATGAAATATTCTGGACCTTTCTGCATTGTGATACGGCCGAGGAATGTCACAACCTTCTCCTTACCATGGTCAACGCGTGGGATGTCGAGGTACTCCTGAGGAAGTGGATACACAGCGTTATGCATAGCATAGCACTTGCGTGGATCCTGATGATACTCACGAATGACTGTCTGACGTGTCAGTTCAGACACACACATGATACAGTCAGCATGGTCCATTCCATTCTTCTCAATAGAATATACTGTTGGGTTCACCTTACCGCGTGAGCGGTCAAAGTCGGTGGCATGAACATGGATGCAGAGTGGCTTTCCGCTCACCATCTTGGCATGCACGCCAGCAGGATAAGTAAGCCAGTCATGAGCATGGATAATATCAAACTGCTCAGAACGAGCAAGAACACCAGCGATGATAGAGAAATTGTTTATCTCATCGTGAAGATTACCTGGATAACCGCCAGCAAACTCCATACATCCCATGTGGTTAACATTCATGTATGAGAAATCTGCATAGATATTGTCACGCCAGTGATAATAATCCTCAGGTGTCATATACCCAGGGATATTATTCTTCACATATTCATAGTCATGATCTTTATATACGATAGGCACCTGATTCATGCCAATGATACGAAGGAACTTCTCCTCCTCGCCACAAGGCTTTGGAAGACAGAAAGTGACTTCGGCATCAGGCTGCCCTTCAACCATTCCCTTTGTAATACCATAAGAAGCGACAGCAAGTCCTCCATAAATCTTAGGCGGGAACTCCCAACCAAACATTAAAACTTTCATATTTGACGTCCTCCTTAATTAGTAGTTATAGAATTTCGAGAGAATCTTATTGACCTGAAGCACAGAAGCAACATTCATGGCAAATGATATAGCACCACGACCAGAATATGGCGGATTACCATCAAAGAGTTCAGGGAGTGTGCCTATACAATGATAATTCATCTCTTCTTCGAGTCCGACGAAACAGCGGTCAACCCATGAGAGAGACGAACGCTTATAGATTTTCAGACATGTCTCAAGATAGAATCCTGACAGCCAAGGCCATACTGTGCCCTGATGGTAGGCTGCATCACGCTGCATCTGACCGCCACTATATATAGGATTATAACCACCAGACTTTGGAGAGAGTGAACGGATGCCCTTAGGAGTGAGAAGTTCCTTAGTACAGATGTCAAACACTTTCTTTCTTTCAGGAGTTGTCAGCGGACTGTACTCCAATGAAGTAGCAATGAGCATATTTGGACGTACCGACCATGAAACGAAGTCACCATCGACATAATCAAGCAGATAGCCATGCTGATTCAGGAAAGTATTCTTGAATGACGCTCCCGCAAGTTTTGCAACCTCAGCATATTCAGCCGCAGCGTCAGACTTACCAGCAATATTGAGCAGTTCGGCATTGAAGAGCAGAGCATTATACCAGAGAGCATTTATCTCTACAACATAGCCGGAACGAGGCACTACAGGATATCCATTGATTTCAGAATTCATCCATGTGACAGCATGCTCACGTCCGTTGGTATAGAGCAGAGCATTGTCGTGCATGATGAGATTGTCGTGCTCACCTGCTTTTATAAAGTCAACAATACGTTTTACTATATCACCGTATTTCTCATTGGCAGCTTCTGCCGACACTAACCTTGCATATTGCTGTATGCACCACACAGCCCAGAGGAGAACATCAGGCTTGTCCATCTCATAAATCTTGAGGGTTGTCTCCTTGCCGGCAAGCACATCATTGATTGCCTTGATAGCTGTAGCCATAACTTTTTCGTAGTAGCCCACCTCATCAATGGCAAGTGTCAATCCTGGCAGAGCGACAAACATATCGCGAGCGCGGCACTTGAACCAAGGGTATCCTGCAAGAAGGTATGTCTCGCCGTCATATTCATAATGGAACTGATGAGCAGCATTCTTCAAGCATTGCATGAAGCTTGTACGAGGCACATGCACCTCATACTCATGGTCAAAGATGTCTGCCAAGTCAGCGGTGCTAAGTTCGCTGACACCAGCAGAGAACACTACGCTCTCACCTTTATTTATATTAAACTCAAAATATCCTGGTACATAGAGATCCTCCTTGTACTCATATCCAAGCTCCTGCTCCTTCTGGTACTCGATGCCACGATACCAGTTTGGTTCAAAGACGAACTCATTGCCCTTATTCAACTGCATGAAGAGTTCTGGATATTCAGGATACATGCGTGTTTTTATGCCGTTATCAACCATCTGATACTCACGGCTTGCAATAGCATTTTCATGAGTACAAACCTCTACGCTGCGGAATGCCAAGAATGGGCGCAGGCGGAGTGTTGTCACAGAGTGAGCCTCTAAAAGGGTGTAGCGGATGAGGATTCGGTTTTCGAAATGCTGAAACACTTTCTCCTTCTTCAGGATAACACCACCTACACGATAGATTGTGGTAGGCAGCTTATCCCATTCACACGAACGGATATACTTATGTCCGTTAGGGCTGTACACATCACCCGAATACTTGTGAAGACCAAGATTGAACTGCGCTCCATGCTGGATTACTGTTTCATCAAGCGAGGAGAGCAGAACGTGGTTACCATCACCGAGCTCTGGTACTGGCACGACTAACAAACCGTGGTATTTACGCGTATTGCAGTCAACTATTGACGAACAAGAATACGCACCTGACCTATTTGTACGGAGAACCTCCTTAGGAAGAGATTCTGGTAGATTTGCCATCAGGGTTTTATCAAACCGTAAATAACTCATAGTTGTATTTTAAGGTATTAAATATATGTTTTCAATGATTTCTAAAAGAAATGATTTATCTCAAATTAGTTTTACATCCCAAATTTAGACATTTTTTTTCGAGCCGACAACAAAATAAGATTTTTTTTCACAAAAAAACTTTATTTGATGCTTTGACATACATAAAAACATGTTATATAGCAGAAAATGTCGCGTTTTTTTTTGTATTTTGTAACTTAAATGTAACTTTGCATCATAAAATGTCAAATCAAGTACGCAAACAAAAAACATATACTATTTGACATAATCTATCTCTATTTATTTTTCATGCTTTTTGAATGGCCACCCATCGTTTACATAACGGAGGGAGCATCAGCAAACCCACAATGAAGAGATAATGAAGAAAAAGGAACGAATTGTATTGCAAGAAACATTAGAGAAGCTTAGCTCCATGATGGAGCTGCTGACAGACTCTCAGAAGGAAGAACTGAGGGAATGCATGTCTATTCAGCGATTCAAGAAAAATGAGATACTCTACCGTGACGGCGAAGTACCTCAGCAGTTTCATTGTCTGATAAATGGAAAGATAAAAATCTACAAAGACGGCATAGGAGGGAAGACACAGATCATCCGTGTGCTCAAGCCCTCAGAAAACTTCGGCTACAGAGCCTATTTCGCAAATCAGAACTATGTGACATGCGCAGCTGCATTCGAAGCAAGCACTGTGTGCCTCATACCTATGGACACAATATACAGATGGATGCAGGAAAACAACAGTTTCTGCATGTTCTTTGTTAAACTCCTAAGCGTCGAACTTGGCAATTCCGACCAGCGAACAGTTAATCTCACACAGAAGCACATCAGAGGAAGACTCGCTGAAGCCCTCATCTTCCTGCGTGACAACTACGGACTCGAAGAAGATGACGCCACCCTATCCATCTACCTTTCAAGAGAGGACCTCGCCAACATGTCAAACATGACGACATCAAATGCCATCCGCACTCTTTCCGCATTTGCTTCCGAAAGAATAATTGCTATCGACGGAAAGAAAATAAAGATTATTGACAGCGACAGCCTGGAGAAGATAAACAAGAACGGATAGAACCACAGACGAGTCCTGTCTCTCCATCGCTCTCGACAACACTTGAAACTCCGTCAGCATCACCTTGACTTTAGTCAGCTAAGGTTAACTCATCAACTCCTCTCACTCCCCATTTTGTCCTTCACAACAGAAGCTTTTACACTCATATTCTGATTCAACTATCTCAAGTTTCAACTTGCTCAGATTTAAAGTTAATGACAAGTTATCGCTTCGCTCGGAGTTAAAGAGACAAATGTCTGACATGGCAAACGTCTCTTTAACTCCGAGCGAAGCGATAACTC
>JAKSLL010000149.1 GCA_024401215.1 Bacteroidaceae bacterium | reverse complement strand
ACCAGAGAATAGAAGAGCAAGACCAGAGAATAGAAGAGCAAGACCAGAGAATAGAGGAGCAGAACAAATATCTATATGAATCTGCACGTGCATTAAAAGTGGCAAGCGTACCTATTGAACAAATTGCAACAATAACAAATATCCCAATTTCTGAAATAGAAAAGTTGTAACAATTGGAAGATATTGTTGAATGCCTCTTTCTGGGACTATCACTTGTGACGGAAGAAATTTCTTCCCATCCACTAATCATACAACAAGGGGAGTACGATTGACACTCCCCTATTTTGTGTCAACACCAATTCTCCGAATTCTTGATATCAAAATAATCTTGAAGAGTCAAAGAAACCATACCATATACGTACATTTGTCACTTTAATCACCTTTTAACTCCACAACAAGTGGCGCTTACAAAACTTGTACATTTTTTTTATTTACTCTCAGAAACATGAAATTCTGCCATCAGCTTTTTATACCATTCGGAACGGCTGCGGTCGGAATTGCGCATGCAGAAAACATATTCTTTCTTTTCAACACGAGATTTATTGTGAACCAGCACATAACGCTTTGGAGCCTTCTCTGGAACAGACTTCACCATATAGAAATCCTGCGGCCAGAAACCTTCGATGATACATAACGATGTAAAATCGCTGAGCACTTCGGGAGGTATGCACACAGAAAACACACCACCCTCTTTGAGCAGAGAATAAGCACCCTCGATGAGCGTCTGAAAAGGCAGGCTCGAAGTGTGACGCGCACGAGTGCGGCTCAAATCCTTGCTTTCTGTACTCTTATCGAAATATGGAGGGTTGCACACAACGCAGTCAAACCTCTCATTCTGCGAACAAAGAGAAAAGTCATGCACAAACTGCTGAAATGACGCATGAACAAGATGTATCCTCTCAGCATAAGGTGACGAGGCGAAATTCACCGACGCATCCTTCACAGCATTGTCATCAATCTCAACCGCCGTAATCTCTGCATCAGGATATCGCTGGGCAAGCATAAGAGAAATAATACCTGTTCCTGTACCAATGTCGAGGATGCGACATCCACCAGGAGCAAGAGCGCCTAAGAGATCGCTGTCTGTCCCCACCTTCATCGCCGCATGTCGCTGCTGTATAGTAAAATTCTTATACTGAAATGTATCACCGTCCATCATAAAAGAATATTAATGACCGTCACAAAGTTATGAAAAAAACACCATTATAACCAAAATACGGCATAATTGTTGAAGATATAAAACGATTTAGCGCATTTTTACAGCTTTTTCTTGGTCATTTGTTCAAAACACACTATTTTTGTGGTCAATAACAATACATATTAACGCTAAAGCTAAACAAACAATTCACTTCTTTCAACGATATGGAGATTTGGATTCTATCATTGATACACCTGATGGTTGACGCACTATGCATCTGCTGCCTATACTTGTATGCAGGGCATGGTGACTCTCAGCATATCGTAGAAGTGTTTTTCACATACACCATTTGCGCCTTCCTCTCACAGCCTGCAACTGGCATCATAGCCGACAAGATGCGAAAGGGAAACATGATGATGATTGTGGCTGTCGCCCTATTCGCAACTTCCATCGCCACCACAGCTGTAACAGAAGCGATAGAGATGGCAGGAACTGCAGGATTCGCCATAGCATCTGTCTTAGGCATAGGAAACTCTTTCTTTCATGTGTGGGGCGGCAAGATAGTAGCGATAGCATCATCGAATGATGCACGAAGCATTGGCTTCTTCGTCTCGACAGGCGCCTTGGGTCTTGCTTTGGGCAATGTCTATTATTCCTGGTGGATGGCATGCGCTCTTCTTGTAGCAATATGCGCAGTAACAGCGGTGTTCACCATGTGCAACATGGACAGGAAAGCCAGCATAGCTGCGGCATATCAAAAAAACAACAGCGCGCGCCTTCCACAGCCTCTGCTATGGCTGTCGATGTTCGGACTCATGTGCATAGTCGCAGCAAGGTCATTCGCTGGTTCATCGATAACATTCGCAGAAGAGAAGACGGAGTTCGCTATACTTCTGGCTGGTGCTATATCTATGGCAGGCAAGATAGCTGGAGGCTTGATGTTAAAACATCTCGGCACGACAAATACAGCGATAAGCATAGCTGTCATGGTGGCAGCAAGCATGCTGCTCACAAGCACATGGCACGTTGCGGCGTATGTATCCCTGTTCTTCGTGAACTGCATAATGCCATTCACACTATACTTTGCCAACAAACTGCTTAAAGACAGAGAGGGACTGGCATTCGGACTGCTTGCAGCATCACTCCTGCCAGGATATCTGTTAGTTATGTGGCAGAGACTGTAAAAGTTTACAGCACGGATGGAGGGTATGGCAGAGAAAGCAGCAGGGATGGCAACAGCACTCATCCTCACAATAGCAATAGAGATGGGCATGCTGATGCTGATGGGCGAGAAAAGGAGGAAAGTGCTTTTGACATCGGTATGGATGAATGCAGCCACAAACATCGCACTAAATACGTATATCACATTCGTAAGATGTATCGTTTGGGAGGTGATTGCAGCAGAAGTGATTATCATCATCATTGAAGCCGCAGGATATTATTTAGTAACTAAAGACAAGAAAAAATCAATTACATACAGCACCCTATGCAATGGCGTAAGTTGCTTTGCAGGAGTGATAATGAGCATAGCAAAATTCACTTTCACAAGATAATTTTTGTATAGCTCCACCAGCAAAAGGTGTAAAAGAGTAATAAAAAAGTAAACGTTTAACAAGAAAATTGAACATATTTCTAATTAGTCATCTACAAAGCAGAGACATAAGAGATTGACACCATTCAAGATTCAATAACCTTAACATCTAAAGAATTATGCAGTTTTTAGACATTCCAAATCTGCCAAGAGAAGTGATTGAACAAATGTCAAGGCAGAAAAACGAAAATGACAGCAACATGAAGACTTCAGACAAGAAGTCAGAAAAGGAAATCAAGAAACAAAAGAAAGCTGACGAGAAGCAAGCAAAGAAAGAAGCCAAGAAGGCGAAGAAAGAAGCTAAGAAGGCAAACAAAGAGCTTACACTCGTCAACAGCGGCGACAGTCTTGACAACAATGACGCACAGACCAACGCCATCATCACCATCGACACAAACCACATGGGAGGAGAAGATATGTACACTAACAATTCGGGCATCCTCTTCGGTGCTGTTGTGCTTTCTGCAGCTGTAATCGTTTCATGCATTGTCATGGCGGTAAAATACAGAAAGCAGAGCCTGCTTGAACTAAGTAATGGTGATAAATAACTTTCAAAAGTTTTTTGAGCAATCAATATCAAAAGCTTTGACTTGCCTTTTTGGTTCTTTTGCCCCAATACACTCTTGTGCATCACGCACTCTTCGTTAGGACAAAACAGTCAAAAAGACAAGCCAAAGCTTTTTGAGTTATTGTTTCACCATTGCTAAGCAAAGAAGCAGTAATGGAGCATGGCATTTTATCTCTTTTGCCATGACAAAAAGGGAGACAGAATGAAAAAGGCACAAACAGACATATTATTTTCATCTTTTTTCACTACCTTTGCATAAACAATCAAAATACAGACAAATGGCAGTTGACATTTCGGGAATGATGAGTGAAAATGTCATTCTCATAGATTCCAAATATGCAGATAAAGTGGCGTTCAACCTCTCAGTAATGTTTGAGAGAGGCCTTGAGCGCAGAATCCCCAAGGCAGACTTAGCGCACTGGCTTGACTGCTTGGCATTAGATGGAGGTATAGAACCTGGCGAGAACGCCATTCAGGTTATATTCCTATATGACAAAAGCACTCCGCAGCTAAGCAATTTCAATCCAGGCAATTTAGCAGACGACATCGACGGCAAAGCTTTCAAGGACGGCATAGGAGAATTCGCCATGGAGGCATACCCTATTGAAAGCGATGTAACGGATGTTTGTTCGTTTTTTGCAGACACTCTTACCGTGCTTGCCGACAGCAAGGATGTGAAACGCATCATGATAGTGCCCGACACAGAAGCTTACGGAGCAGAACTTAAAGGATGCATGAAGAAAATCAAGGACAAAGACATAACGCTCTTCGCCATGGAGCCTCAGACTGGTTCGGGATTCTCCCAAGAGATTCTCGGCTATTCTATAATGAGCGCCTTGGGCATCAGAGGGGATGAAATAAAATAGCAACCACATTACAGCCATGGAACAACTACTAAAAATCACAGAAGACATAAGTGGAATAATGTGGGGCTGGCCAATGATTATCCTGCTGCTTGGCACACACATTTTTCTGACCATAAGACTTAAGTTTCCACAGAGAAAGATATTCACAGCCATCAAGCTCTCTGTCAAGAAAGACAAGTCGTCAAGCGGCGACGTAAGCCAATTCGCTGCTCTCGCCACCTCGCTTGCCGCCACCATCGGCACAGGCAACATCATCGGAGTTGCTACAGCAGTAAGTCTTGGTGGCCCTGGTGCTGTGCTCTGGTGCTGGCTGACTGGCGTGTTCGGCATTGCGACAAAATACAGCGAAGGTCTGCTCGCAATAAAATACAGGGTGAAAACCAGCGACGGCAATATGCTGGGCGGTCCGATGTATGCTCTTGAGCGCGGACTTGGCAAGAAATGGCTCGGCATCGTGTTCTGCGTCTTCGCAGCCATCGCCGCTTTCGGCATAGGCAACACCGTGCAGGCAAACGCCATAAGCGAAAATATATCTATCGTATGCCAGGACTTCATTGATCCAGAGAGGACAAAGCTCATCGTAGGTTTCACCCTTGCCGCTTTGGTGGGATTTGTTGTTATCGGCGGAGTGAAGAGCATAGCAAATTGGTGTACAGCTTTAGTGCCACTCATGGCTATGCTTTATGTCATCGGCTGCCTTTACATACTCTTTGTCAACAGACAATATCTTGGCGAGGCAATTCAGCTCATCTACCAGCAGGCATTCTCACTTGAGGCAGTAGGAGGAGGCACAGCAGGCACGGTAATCATGGCTGCAGCAAGATTTGGAATAGCAAGAGGACTCTTCTCCAACGAGTCGGGCATGGGTTCGGCACCTATCGTAGCCGCCGCAGCTCAGACACGCAACCCTGTAAGGCAGGCTTTGGTATCTGCCACAGGCACCTTCTGGGACACCGTAGTGATATGCGCCATAACAGGACTTGTCGTCGTGTCAAGCATCATAGCCTATCCTGAGATAAGCCAGGAAGATGGCGGCATGCTCACCAAAAAGGCTTTCGGAATGATACCTTATGTCGGTTCGCCAATCCTCACTTTCGGCATAATAACTTTCGCCTTCTCAACAATCCTCGGATGGAGCTATTACGGCGAAAGAGCAATGGAGTATCTTGCTGGCAAGAAGAGCATAATCTTCTACCGCGTTATATGGATTCTGCTTGTCTTTGCAGGTTCGACAATGAGCCTTGCGCTTGTATGGAACCTCTCCGACATCATGAACGCACTCATGGCTGTGCCTAATCTCTTATCCCTCATACTGCTCTCTGGAGTCATTGCCAAGGAGACTCAGCATTACCTATGGGAAGACAGACTCGACGATGAGATGGAAGAAAATTAAGAATTCAAAATTCAAAATTCAAAATTCAAAATTTAGAGTCAAGAATTCAAAGTTAAGAATTAGTACTTTTGGAAGTTAGTAGCGAATTACGAAATACAAATTATGAATTACGAAATACGAAATAATCGAGCTTCATCTCATTGCTCAATCTTAATTTTGAATTCTTAATTCTTAATTCTTAATTCTTAATTCTTAACTCTTAATTCTTAACTCCATGAACTATGCCTTATGATACAGGACTTATGCGTGATAATGCTCACAGCAGGTATTACAAGCCTGCTT
>JAKSLL010000148.1 GCA_024401215.1 Bacteroidaceae bacterium | reverse complement strand
ATGCCCTCTCACACGCAGGAAAGATGCGCGAAGCATTGAAGGACATTGACATCGTCTATCTATACTTGGCAAACCGAAGTCCTGAAGACGCATGGCAGAATGTCATCAAGGAGTACGACCTTCTGGGCGACAACATCGTTCACTACAACCTGCCCGATGCCCTGCAATATGCCATCCAGAACTTCATGAGCATCTATCAGTACCCAACCTATAAACTTGTTGACAAGCAGGGCAACATACTCGACGTGAATGCCAACCCTCTCGAACTTAACAGCATGGTTGAGTTCTTGAAGAAGTTGGAATAGAGACAGAAATAGCGAGCGTGCAAGGAATGAATCTTTGCACGCTCGCTTATATATAGAACTTTATGGTTCTGCTACTTTTGAAGGGAACGAGTCTTCATTTGCCATTTCTGTATAATCAACCGAATAATACACAGAGTCTTCTGTTTCTGTTCGCTCGCACAATCCCGCATTTGCAAACATGCCCTCAAAGCTTAAATCCTCATCTATGTCTGGCCAATGTATGCCTGTGCGAGACAAGTAGAAATGCTCCCTCTGTGCTTGTGAAGCACTTGCCAATCGCTTCCACATGGCGAAAGGGTAACTGGCGTTCAAACCGTCAACAGTCGTAGCATGAACAGCGTGTTCATCAACCCAAACTTTGCTAATCTTGTGCTTCATATCAGAATTTATACATTAAAAAAGTTATTCCATCGGTCTATTATGACTTCCACGTTTTCTTCTATAACTCCTTCGATTATGGAAATTTCATGTTTCTTGAATCCGTTATTGAACACCTGCTTGACTTCTGGGTGGACGTTATACTTCGCCTCCTTTCCATCCTTAACCACATGTACATGAATTGGTTCGTGGTCATCGGAGTAAAACTTGAAAATGTAACCGAAGAGTATGAATATGGTTGGCATACGCTGATTCTTTTATTTTTTTGCAAAGGTAAACAAAAACTTTCAAACAAGTGTTTTTTATCGAGAAAAACAGTTTTTTCTTTGTCTCTCCCCAAAAAGTGTATGAAAATCATACACAAAACTGTATGATTTTTTTTACACTTTGTATTTTCGGTGTGTTTTTCTTATACATTTATTATATAAGTAGGTAATCAAAATTATTTATATGTTCATCCTCGTATGTGTATTCTTAATATCTATACTCTCTTTTGCGCACCTTACTACTTCATCCTCAGTCACTATGCCCGCATAGCTCCTTCAGCTGAAGATAGTAATCTGCATCAAAATAGAGTATATCTATTATAAAACTAATTTTGATCACCTACTTATAAGGCGTAACTTTGTGGCAGAAAAAGGCACCTATCTACTGGTGGATATACCCAGCAATCATCGTCGCTATGTTCGCCCTCATCTTCCCTACCATCATCTGGCAGATAAGCAAGGCAGCAAGCGAAAGACCTGCAGATGTGATGAAGAGTGAATGAAAAACAAGCATTTTAACTTTTGCAAAGGTCTTATTTGAAAGAAAAAAGCTTTTGCAAAAGTTATTTTTTTGCAAAATTAAAGCTTTTCTAAAAGATATTTTCTGTTTTTCACTTGACATTTAAATTTTCGTGCGTTAATAGCATAGATGAAAGCAACAGAATTTGAAAATATAGCCCATGAGTTGCGACCTCTGATGATGAAGGTTGCAATGGACTTCTTCCACAACAGGGAAGATGCGGAGGATGCTGTGCAGGAAGTTCTGCTGAACATGTGGAAACGCAAATGGAAGCCTGGCGACAACATTGAAGCACTCGCCATCGTCGGCACGAAGAACATGTGTGTCAGTATATGGAGAAAGCAGAAACTCAGGCGCACGCTTCTGGTTGACGATTCGCACGACAGCATTTCCACAGCGAATGTAGATGAAGAGCTCATAGCGCAAGACCAAGTGAGAATGCTTGAAGAGGCAATCGGTAAGCTTCCACGGTCAGAGCAACGGCTCATCAGATTGAAGCAAGAGGCTGATATGGGTACAGCAGAGATTTCTGCTATCACAGGAATACCCGTCAGATCGGTTAGCACGATGATGGCTTCTGCAAGGCGCAAACTACTAAAACTTTTGATTTCGTATGAAAAAGACATTGATAGATAAATACTTAAACGGGAAAACATCTCCAACAGAAGAGAATACTCTCAGGCAGATGCTGCTTGATGTTCCAGACGCTGAGCGTACTGAAACAGAGCGTGCCCTTCTTCTAATGCTGTCGAAGGTTGACAATGCAACGGATATTTTTGCTGTTGATTATTCTGCAGATTATGATGCAAAGATACAATCTGATCAGACGCAAGCAAAGTTGGCAGATGCAGAAATTAAGGATATGCCAAGGGACATAGAATTGAAGCCCAAAATACAAAGCAGATGGTATGTTGGTATAGCAGCAAGCGTAGCAGCATTAGTGATGCTGGCATTGCGACTTATGTCAAACACAGACGCCACAATCTGTTATATGGTGAAAGACGGAAAGTATATCACGGATGAAAAGATGGTTGTTGCCGATGTGGAGCAATCTTTGACAGAGGTGCTGACATCACAGGATATTCCAAATATAGAAAATGAGTTCAAAGAAGTATTTAATAGTAAAAAATGATTCAAATGATATCAAAATGTAAAATATGTGTTTTAGCATTGATGCTGTCAATATGCTGCACCGTACAAGCGCAGTTAAGCAACCTCTCAATGAGAAAGGTTTTTGAGAAGAACAAAAACATTGAATTAGTGTCCGAGTCAGAGGTGCAAGGTGACCAGCTGAGAAAGTACCATCTGTCAAAGTTTCACAAGGTTAAGTTGAAGGTGGATGACAAGATGATGGCACAGGTGGAATCATGGCTTGCAGCCGATGAGACCAAATCTACTGAAAAGGAAGTATTTAGGGATTTGAAACATACCACTTATGCTTTTTTTAGTTACAAACGAAAAGATGCCGAAACCGCATTCCTCCTGTTCCAATATCAGGCAAAAGGTGAAGGACACTGCTTCGTATGCTTCTATATGGAAGGAAATACATCAATAAAAGATATTAAACAAACTTTTGGTATTAAGTAGGTAATCAAAATTATTTATAAGTTCATCCTCGTAGGTGTGTTCTTAATATCTATACTCTCTTTTGCACACCTTACTACTTCATCTTCAGTCACTATGCCCGCATAGCTCCTTCAGCTGAAGATAGTAATCTGTATCAAAATAGAGTATATCTATTATAAAACTAATTTTGATCACCTACTTAGCAAAAAATAGTCAGCCTTATGAAAAATGTAATACAATCACTATTCTTGACAGCATCTGCATGCATAGCTCTCATGTCATGCTCCAACAGCAAATTCACACTCGACCTTACTGTTTCTCCAAAATATAGCGATGATGTGAAATATATCGTTTACAAAGACATAAACATGGACTGGGACACAACTGGAATGGCGAACCCTATAGACACATTGGTGGTAAAAGATGGCAAATGCACATTCAGCATAGATGTGAATGAAGTGACCTTTGGGGCTATCCGTGCAATCCATAAAGACGGCACACAAGATTCAATAGAGACAGGCATTTATTTCATTCCAGGAGAACATGCCGTAGCAACTATTGAAGGAGAAACCAGAAATTTGAGTTGGCGAGACGGTCAAACTCATCCAATGCAAATGAAATACTTGGTATATGAGAATACCTCTGACTTTTACACAAAATGGAATGATGCAAAGAAAAAGATAAAACCTCTGTCTGATGCTATATATGATAGTTTTCATAGTTACGATACTATGTCAATAAACGATCAAGCCAATCCAGACATTCTGGAATTGGCTGCAGACATGAAAAATCATGATTTTTGGGCAGAACAGATAAACAAATCCAAGGCGATGTTTGAGTATTTTCAGCAGGACAACAACAATCCAGCTCTTGCTCTCTACATCTGCGGATATGACATCTTTGGATTCGCCGATATGATAGGATACACAAAGATGTATGAGGCCTCAGGCAAATCGCTCAAAAATAGCATGTTTGGTGCATACCTAAAGAAATACAAAGAAGGTAGCGAGAGGCTTTTGGATAGCCTCAAACAAGCAGAACCAGACCAAGACTATTACACTCCTGGTGAGTTCTTAGACTATGACACAAAGGTTGTGAAATAGCCACAAATTCGTTGACAATGTGAAGAAATAGTGAAAAAAAAGCAATCTTCCTGTTTCACTAAAAAACGAGCGTGCAAGGAATGATTCTTTGCACGCTCGTATATTATTACTATATGTTCCTATAATTTATGATACCATCATTATCTTGATTGTTTTCCTGCTCACCGTCATAAATTACTTGTGTGCGTATCACATTATCCGGGAGCAACGAACGTAGATAGTTTAACTGCGTGAAATAATCCTTGCGATAGGTCTGTCCTGATTTTATCTCATACGCATGAATATTACCATCTGCCATCTCTTCAATCAAATCCACCTCATGCTGTCGTTGATCTCGATAGAAGTACAATAGAGGTTGTTCTCCTTCATTGTATTACATAATGTTGTTTTGCCTGATTGACGCGGTCCTGTAAGTGTTATAACAGGCAAAAAGTTGAATATTTTAGATATGTACGGAGTTAAACTACGATTTATCAAATTGTTAGCGTTCATTGCGACATATTTAAAGTTGGAGTTTAAATTTTGTCGCAAAGATACACTTTTTTTTATATTTCCACAAATACTTTCCATCTTTTTTCTTGTTGCTTATACAATATAAGGCGTAACTTTGTATAATAACATTTTTTTGAAAAAAATCTGCTTTTCCACTTAATTATTTCCGTTTCGTGCGTTTATAGTATAGATGACGACCACAGAATTTGAACATATAGCCCAGCAGTTACGCCCTCAGATGATGAGGGCGGCACTTGATTTCTTCCACAATGAGGAGGATGCCGAAGATGCTGTGCAGGATGTGTTGCTCAAGATGTGGAAACGTGATTGGAAACCAGATGATGACATCAAAGCCCTTGCCATTCGAGCCACGAAGAACCAATGCGTATCGATGGCTCGCAAACAACGGTTGCGGCAAGCCGTTCCATTGGAGAAAGGTGCTCACGAATGTATCAGTTCTGTTGAGACGGATCAGGCAATACTGACAAGAGAGCAACGCATGATGATAGAGATTGCCATCAGTACCTTGACTCATTCCGAGCAACGCATCATTCGCCTCAAACAAGACAAAGGTCTTGATGCCGAACAGATATCCATCATCACAGGCATAAAGCTCGCCTCTGTGCGAAGTATGCTGTCGATGGCAAGAAAGAAACTCATTGAAAAACTTAAACCAAGTAGATGATCACATGAAGCAGACATTATTAAATAAATACATGAAGGGCGAAAGCTCTACCATCGAGGAACGCAAGTTGCTCGACCTGCTTCTTGAAACTCCTCAAGACCAGTTGTCACAAGATGAGCGAACCATCCTCGAACTGCTGTCTTACTCAGAACAGGAAGAAGACGAGGAAGACATCTTCGCTGTTGACTATACCGATGAATACGACAAGGTGGTAAAGCCTACACGCACCATCCGCATGTGGCCATGGGCTGCAGCAGCCTGCGTGGCTGGAGTGCTGATAATGTTTTTGATGCCACCAAAAACAAATGATGAAGTGGTAGAGGACAGGCAGATTATAGCTAAGGTAGAGCCGCAGGTAACGAATACAACAGCAAGTCAGCAAGCAGAGAAAATACCTGAGAATAAAGAAGTATACGAAACTGTTGTTGCTCAGAAGCAAAGCAAGGCAACAAGCGTAACAGCAACCGCAGTTTCTCAACCTACCGAAGAAGCAGAACCCGATGAGGAACCCGTGCAGATGAGCGAGGAGACAAGAATGGAACTGCTCATGGCATGCCTAAGTCCCGACGAACAAATGCCGAGAGAGATTGACACTGAGGAAGAGATAAGACAAATGCGCATCCGCGGAGAACGCATGATTAACAAAATGAAAACTGAATAATAACAAAATAATT